>JBFYOJ010000106.1:0-7014 GCA_041303885.1 Acidimicrobiia bacterium
CTTCCGGGGAGAGCATCATCGACGGGTTGAGCGAAATGGTCCTTCGCAACCCAACGTTGATCGTGACAAGGGGGGAGCTCGGTCCCGACCCGGTCGTGGCGGTGTGGCTCTTCGACGGGGAAGCCCACGGCTACGACCTGATCGGGTACTTCAGCGTGGAACTGACTGAGAACGACGACCGGTTGATTCAGCGGATGGAGTACATCGAGGAGCTCCCCGACTCCGGTCGGCTCACCGTTGAGACTCCCGACAGAGTGGATCTCCCGGAGTGGGATGACTGGTCGATAAACGAGGAAGGGTGAAGCCGTCTTCCTTGGCGGCGAGATCTCCCGCATCCCAAAGGCCGAATGGCTCTACCGCTGCCTCCGGGGGCGGGTATAGGTGTCGTATTGAGGGCTGCCGGGCGGGCATGAGGAGCAAGTGATGCACGAGCAGACATTGGTCGCCGATGTCCTGGAGACCCTGGAGGTCCTGACCGAGGGTCAGGCGCTCCGGGAGGTCGAGATCGCACTTGGCCCTGAGGTGAATCGGGCCGGTGCCGAGGCCGCTTGGAACGTCCTGTCCGCCGGCACCAGGTTCGCATCCACCCATGTCACCTGGGAACAAGCAACAGATCTACTTGGTTGTGAGCAGTGCCACCACGAGTTCACCAGCGACGGCACGGGGGCTTGCCCGTACTGCGGCGGTCAGGGCATGGTTCTCGAGCCGGCCGTCCCGATCTCGGTAGGACATTGGGAGATCGATGAGGATTGAAACGCGTCTTGGGCGCAATTGGCCACAGCCGGAATTCGATGCTGCGAACAGGTGTTCGCATCTGTGATGATCGAACGCACACGTACCAAGGAAAAGGCAAAGCTCGTCGACGAATCGGGCCGTCTGACTGCTGACCTCCTGAGTCAATACCTCGATGGGATCGGCGACTACGGCCTTCTCACCGGGGAGGACGAGGTTCGCCTCGCCCAGGCCATGGAGGCCGGGAACGCTGCACGTCTACGCCTCGATGACGGCGGTGCCATCGATCCGGCAGAGGCGAGGGAGTTGGAGCGTGTCGTCAGGGATGGTGTCGACGCCCGGAAGAGGTTCGTCGAATCCAACCTGCGACTCGTGGTCGCCAATGCCCGTCTCTACGCGGGCGGCAAAGTCGACATGCTCGACCTGATCCAGGAGGGGAACCTCGGGCTGATCACCGCCGTTGAGAAGTTCGACTGGCGGCGGGGTTTCAAGTTCTCCACATACGCCACCTGGTGGATACGCCAGGCGATGCAGCGGGCCCGGGCCAGTCTCGGCGACGCCATACGAATCCCGATGTCCGTCTACGACTCCCTGCCCGCGGTCCGGGCTGCCGCCGAGGTGCTTCAGACCAGGCTTGGCCGGACGGCCACCGCACAGGAGATAGCTGACGAGACCGGGATCGCGGTCGGTGAAGTGGAGAAGGCCCAGGCCGTGGCCATGACCGTGGCCTTGGAGACACCCGTCGGTGAGGATGGGGCGCTCCTGGGCGATTTCATCGCCGATGACGAAGCACTCGACCCTCATCTCGAGATGGAGCGGAGCGTGGTGGAGACGGCGGTGCGCGATGAGCTCGCTGCCCTGCCGGATCTGCACCGACGCGTGCTAGAGCTCCGCTTCGGCCTTGCCGGTGGGCCACCGGCGATGATCGGCTCGATCGCAGAGCTGACAGGGCTGCCCGAGCATCAGGTGAGCAGCGTCATCGCCGACGCCCTCGAGTCACTACGTGAGCGTCTCGAGGCGATCCAGGAGATGCGCGCCGCCTGACATAGCCGTCGGTGCGCAGATCGGATCAGACTGCCGCCAGGTCTGCCTTCTGCGGGTGGATGAGTTCCATGTAGTCGCTCAGAGCCAGCGTGATCGTCTCGTCGTGTGTCCCGGCGTTGAAGGTGATCTGCGGTCCACGCAGGCCTTCGTCGACCCACATCGGCAGCTCGTACAGGGGTCCGAAGGGGGGCTCGGCGCCCAGTTCGCAGTCCGGGAAGAATCTCGAGAACTCACCCTCATTGGCGAGCCGCACACTCTCGGCACTGAGGGCCGCCTTCGCCTTGTCGATGTTGATCATCTGGCTTCCAGGGACCACGGCCATCACCAGTTGGCTGTCAGCCATGAGCATGACGACCTTGGCCACCTGATCGCCGGGAACCTCCTCGGCCTCGGCGATCTCGGCGGTGGTGTATGCAGTGGGATGTGTGTGAGTCGAGTATTCGACGCCGTGCTCCATCAAGTACTTGCGCACGCGTTCACCTGCCATCGTGCCTCCTTTCTTCGCGACAGATACCTCCCACACCTGCAGCGGGTTAGGGGAGAAAGTCACATAGGGCAGCGCATTTCGGTGCCTCTTCAGCCTGAGTGACTTGTTCCTCTATCGCCTGCCGTCCGAATCGCGCAAACTGGGTATGAAGAGGTGAGCTCATGTTCAGAAATCGAGTCGAGGCGGGTCGCCGCCTTGCAGATAAGTTGCATCATCTCGAGGGCGAGGATGTGGTGGTGCTGGGGCTGCCCCGGGGAGGGGTCCCGGTGGCATATGAGGTCGCCCGGGCGCTGAACGCGCCCCTGGACGTCATCGTCGTCCGCAAGCTGGGAGTCCCCTATCAACCGGAGCTGGCGATGGGAGCGATCGGGGAGGAAGGGGTACGGCTCGTCGACGAGAGGACCATGAGCATGGCCGGCGTGACCCCCGGTGAGCTCGCCATAGTCGAGGAGAGAGAGCGTATCGAGCTCGATCGGCGAGCCCTTCTCTTCAGAGGAGCCCGGAACCGGGTCTCCCTGAAAGACAAGACGGCGGTCATCGTCGATGACGGGATTGCCACCGGCTCCACGGCCCGGGTGGCGGCGAGAGTGGCCAGGGCTCTCGGAGCCTCGCGCGTCGTGGTTGCCACCCCGGTCGCCCCGAGTGAGGTCTTCGAGAGACTGAGCGCCGACGCCGATGAGGTCGTCGTGATCGACACGCCCGAGCCGTTCTTCGCCATCGGGCAGTTCTACTTCGACTTCTCCCAGACGCCGGACGCTGAGGTCTCGTCGCTCCTCGAGCTGGCGGCGCCCGCGTCCGAGCCCGGGACAAGCCCGGTCGCCGCCACCGGCGGGGCCGAACCGTTCGACGACGACGTGGTGGTGGCGGTCGGGGACATTCGGCTCGGGGGCCGGCTGACAATACCCGCAGGCTCCAAAGGGACCGTCATCTTCGTGCACGGGTCGGGGAGCAGTCGGCACAGCCCTCGTAACCGGCATGTCGCAGAGCTGCTGAATCGAGCCGGTCTTGGGACCCTCCTCTTCGACCTGCTCACCGTCCCGGAAGAGTCCGACAGGGCGAATGTCTTCGACATACATCTGCTGGTGGATCGGTTGCGCGGAGCGACCCTCTGGCTGGAGGCATTCCCTGGGTGGACCGAGCAACCCATCGGGCTCTTTGGCGCGTCGACCGGCGCCGCTGCCGCCCTTTGCGCCGCCGCCGAGCTGGGCGAAGGGATCTCGGCCGTCGTCTCCAGAGGTGGGCGCCCGGATCTGGCCGGGGCCCGGCTACGGGAAGTGCGCTCTCCGACGTTGCTCATCGTGGGCGGCCGCGATGAGGTCGTCCTGGAGCTGAACCGGGCAGCTCAGGCGGAGCTGGAATGTGAGAGCCGTCTCGATGTCATCCCGGGTGCGACTCATCTCTTCGAAGAGCCGGGGGCGCTCGATCGGGTCGCCGCCCTCGCCCTCGAGTGGTTCCTCTCCCACTTCGGCCAACCATCGGCGTGATCACCCCTTGACCACGCCGACCGGGCGCAACCTCGCCACCTTGGCGGCGAGACCGGCTCGTGAGCACACCTCCGCCACCTCGTCGACGTCCTTGTAGGCATAGGGGGCTTCCTCGGAGAGAAGACCCACCGACCTCGGCCGGACGGATATGCCCCTCGCCTCCAGCCGATCACGGACCTGGCTCCCCTGCTCCTGGCGCTTGGCGCGCTTCCGGCTCATGACACGACCGGCGCCATGGGCCGCCGAGTCGAATGCCGGATTGTGGGCCACACCGCGCAGCACCCACGAGGCCGTGCCCATCGTCCCGGGGAGGAGGACGGGTTGACCGACGGGTCGCAGGTCTTCGGGCAGATCCGGGTGCCCCGGTCCAAATGCCCTGGTCGCCCCCTTGCGGTGGACACACAGCTCGACAGGGCTGCCGTCGACCAGGTGTGTCTCGATCTTGGCGAGGTTGTGGGCGACGTCATAGACGAGGTCCATCCCGGTGTCCTGGACGGTGAGGTCGAATGCCCCGGCGAAAGCCTCACGGACTGCGTGGGCGAGGACATGGCGGTTGGCCCAGGCGAAGTTGGCCGAGGCGGCCATGGCGCCCAGGTACTCCTCGCCCTCCGGGGATCTGACCGGCACGCAGGCGAGCTGGCGATCGGGGACGGTGATGCCATGCCGGGCCATCGCGGGTCCCATGAGCTTGAGTTGATCGGTGCAGGTCTGATGCCCTAGACCCCTGGAGCCGCAATGCAGCATCACCACCAACATCCCCTCCGAGAGGCCGAACACCGCCGCCGCCGGCCCATCGACGATCTGGTCGACGATCTGCACCTCGAGGAAGTGGTTCCCGGCGCCGAGTGATCCCAACTGATCGCTTCCGCGTGCAACGGCGTGGTCGCTCATCGCCGATGGGTCGGCGCCGATAGACATGCCGTTCTCCTCGCAGCGCTCGAGATCCCTACCCGAGCCGTACCCGGCTTCGACGACAGCCACCGCACCCCGGCGGAGCACGTCGGGGAGGAGTCTCCGATCCGCGATCGAGCCCTTCCCGACACCGCGGGGGATCCTCCGATCGAGCCTGGCCATGACCGATTCCCGCCGCCGTTCGAAGTCGGCTTCCGTGAAGCTCGATGAGAGGAGGCGGACCCCACAGCAGATGTCGAATCCGACCCCCCCGGGCGAGACGACACCACCCTCGTCCACGGCCGTGGCCGCCACGCCTCCGATCGGAAACCCATAGCCCCAATGGATGTCGGGCATGGCGAAGGAGGCTTCCTTGATCCCGGGGAGATGGGCGACGTTGGCAACTTGCTCGGATGCGTGCTCCAACAACACCAGTTCCATCAACGCCTCGGAGGCGAAGATACGCCCCGGGACTGCCATTCCCTCCTGGGCCGGCAGTTCCCAGATCACATCGGACACACGCCGGTACTCCACGTTTCCACTCTGCCTCTCCGGCCGATCCTCCGGTAGGGCCGATTGTCAGACGTCGAAGTACACCCGCCCGTACCAACCGGTCTCACGCTGCTCCACCACCAGCCCGTGGTAGGTGACGGCCTTTATCGGCGGCCCGGAAGGCTCGACAGAGTGCACGGGCACACCCCCGGCGGCCAGAGTCAGCGCCCGCCCTCCCTTTGCCATGGTCACGTGAAAGTCACAGAACAGCAGGTCTTCCACCTCTGACTCGTAGAGGAGTTCGGACAGAGTGTCGACGACCAGATCCTCCAGGCTGGATGCCTCGACCTTCACCTCGACCCACCGGTCGACGTTGCAGGGATCGACCGGGGAGAGGATCCCGAACATCCCCTTCGCGAGCTCTCTGATCAGGGTCTCGGGGGATTCGGCGTTGGCTTCGATCCCGGTGTCGGCGGTGTGGTCGAGAACCCGGTATGGCATGCCCCGATTCTCGCGGGGGTCGTCTTGGGACCAAAGCCCCTGGTCTCACAGGGCCGGTCCGGAACAGCATTGCCGCATGACCAAGCCTCATCATTTCCGCACGATCATCGAGCCGTTTCGGATCCACTCGGTGGAGGAGATCGCCCTGACCGACCTGGAACAGAGGCAAGGGGCGTTGGAGCGGGCCCACTACAACTTGTTCGGGCTCCATGCCGACGAAGTGACCATCGATCTCCTCACCGACTCCGGCACGGGATCGATGTCCTCAAAGCAGTGGGCGGGGATGATGGTTGGCGACGAGTCCTATGCGGGGAGCCGGTCGTTCTACAGGTTCAAGGAGGCGGTCGAAGACCTGACCGGGATGTCAGAGGTGATACCGACCCATCAGGGGAGGGCTGCCGAGCGGATCCTGTTCACCGAGATGCTGGCCGACGGCGACGTGGTGCCGAACAACACCCACTTCGACACCACGAGGGCCAACGTCGAGTACCAGGGAGCCGAGGCCCTCGACATCCTCATCGAGGAAGGCAGGGACCCGGCGGCCACCCATCCCTTCAAGGGCAACATGGACCTGGGCCGGCTCGGGCAGCTTCTCGGGGATGAGTCGTCTCGGGTCCCTGTGGTGATGGTGACAGTCACCAACAACTCGGGCGGGGGACAGCCGGTCTCGATGTCGAATCTCCGCGCCGTCAGCGAGATGTGTGCCGGAAGGGGTGTGCCCTTCTTCCTCGACGCGTGCCGGTTCGCCGAGAACGCGTGGTTCATCAAGATGCGCGAGCCGGGGTACGAGGAGAAGACCCCGTTCGAGATCGCCACCGAGATGTTCTCCCTTGCCGACGGCTGCACGTTCTCGGCCAAGAAGGACGGCCTGGCCAACATCGGCGGGTTCCTGGCGATGCGCGATCACTCGCTTGCCGAGAGATGCCGGAACTTGCTCATCTTGACCGAGGGCTTTCCGACCTACGGAGGCCTGGCCGGATACGACCTCGAGGCGATCGCTCAAGGCCTGCATGAGGTCGTCGACGAGGACTACCTCCGGTACCGGATCCGCGCGACCGCCTATCTGGCGGAGAAGATGAATGCGGCCGGGATCCCAACGGTGCAACCCACCGGAGGACACGCGGTGTACATAGATGCAAAGAAGCTGCTCTCCCACATCCCCCAGAACCGGTACCCGGCGCAGGCACTCGCGGTCGAGGTCTACCGTGTGGGCGGGGTCAGGGGGGTGGAGATCGGTTCGGTGATGTTCGGCAAGATCTCCGACGACGGGACCGAGGAGCCGGCACCAATGGAGCTGGTGCGGCTGGCCATCCCACGAAGGACCTACACCCAGAGTCACATGGACTATGTGGCGGAGGTCGTCATCGAGACGGCCGGGCACGC
>JBFYOJ010000107.1:0-4817 GCA_041303885.1 Acidimicrobiia bacterium
ATGGTCACGCGCGACCGCTTGGTCGACCGTCTCAGAGAGGCATATGACGCTCGGCTCATCACCATCGTTGCCCCGACCGGCTACGGCAAGTCCGTGCTCATGACGCAGTGGATCGAACGGGAGATCCGGCCGACGGCCTGGCTGTCGCTCGATCACAGCGACAATGACCCTGCGAGTCTCATCTCTGACATTGCAACGGCCCTCGGACTGGCCGGTCTGCTGCGATCTGACGGAGTACAAGCCCTTCACTTCACGTCGGACTCGGCGATCTCCCACGGTATCCCTCGCCTGATCCGGGCGTTCGATCCTGACGCTGGCCCGGGGATCCTCCAGCTGGACAATCTCGATGCTCTGCGCAAGAGAGCTGCGATCGATGCAATCGGAACACTTGTCTACCAGGTGGAGGGGAGGATCCAGGTAGCCATCGCATCTCGCTCCGAGGGACGGATTCCGGTGGCGAGCCTGCGACCCCAAGGAGCTGTCCTCGAGTTGACCGCAGAAGATCTTGCACTCGACGAGCGAGAGGCAGCCTTCCTCCTCGATGCGACGGGCGTCCGCTCCGAGTACGACCTGGATGCCGTGATGGAGAAGACAGAGGGGTGGCCGGTTGGCGTCTACTTGACCGGGCTTGCCATCCAGGCCGGCTCTGCCGGCTCAGAGGCGCTCTCGGTAGGTGGTGACGACCTCTACATCGCCGAGTACCTGCGTCATAAGATCCTCGACCGGCTGTCCGACACCAAAGTGTCGTTTCTCACTCGAACGTCGATCCTCGACCAATTGAGTGGCCCACTGTGCGATTACGTCCTCGAGACCACCGCTTCGGCCCGCACTCTCGAGGACCTGGAGCGTTCAAACCTGCTGATCACGCGTCTCGACAGAACCAGGGAGTGGCACCGCTACCACCACATGTTTCAGGATCTGCTCAGGGCAGAACTGAAACTGCGCGAGCCGGAGGCGGCGGCCGGCTTGCATGAGCGAGCGGCTGAGTGGTTTGAGGCTAATGACATGCCGGAGATTGCGATCGGACATGCTCAAGCTGCAGGTGACGTGGAGCGGGTGGCCGGGCTCGTCGGGGCGATCGGTCGTTCCGTGTATGCGAGAGGAAGGTCTGACACTCTCCTCGACTGGCTGGAGTGGCTCGAACGAAGCGGCGATATCAGACGTAACCCGGAGATCGCCGCTTTCGGTGCTTTAGCGTGTGCCCTGACTGGCGACCCGATCGGTGTCGAGAGGTGGACCATCCCAGGCGAGCCCACGACTCCCATAGCCCGCATGGCCCGCGCAATACAGACCAGAGCCGGAACCGGCGCAATGATCGAAGATGCTCGAAAGGCCCTGGAGGAGCTACCGCCTGGCTCGGGGTTTCGCCCCGCCGCCACTCTGATGGAGGGCCTCGGATGGCTCTGGGAGGGCGAGGTCGAACGCGCGGACGCTTTGTTCGCCGAGGCCGTCACGCTCGGCGAGTCACAGGGAGCAATACCAACCGCGACCATGGCACTGGCGGAGCGGGCCGTCATCGCGATCGAGGCCGGTGATTGGTCGATTGGCGAACAGTGGGCGAACCAGTCGCTTCGGCTCGTGCTCGACAATGGCCTCGAAGGATATGCCACGAGCGCCCTCGTTTTCGTGGTGGCGGCGCGACTTGCCCGAAGACGAAACGACATCTCCAAGGCCTCGGCGCTGCTGGCACAGGCGGCCAGCCTTCGTCCTCGTCTCAACACGACACAACCTGGAATCGCCGTGCAGACCTGCACCAAGATGGCCGAGGCCTATCTCGAGCTCTCGGACATCGCAGGGGCGAGACGCGTGATCCAGGCAGCTCGGGACACACTCGCCCAGCGACCGGATCTTGGCCAGCTCCCTCAACGGCTCGAACAAGTTCTGGCCGGTGTGACTGCACCGGGAAAGGTCGGTCCATCGGCTCTGACAACTGCCGAGTTGCGTCTGTTACCGCTCCTGGCAACTCATCTCACATTCCCTGAGATCGGCGAGAGGCTCTACATCTCACGTCACACGGTGAAGACTCAAGCAATGTCGATCTATCGCAAATTGGGAGCCTCGTCGAGAAGCGAGGCCGTCGAGGCGGCGCGTCAGTCGGGGTTGCTCGGCGCCTGAGCTGAATTCACCCAGTCGGGATGATCCTGTCTTGTCGACCGGATGCTCTGATGATGGGATATGGGGTTCCCGTCGACGAGGCGATTGTTGGAGTGCACATGAGTCCGGGCAGAACCACCGAGGAGATGCTCGGTGACCTCGGAAAGACCGCCGTGTCCAAGACGACCCCGGTTCTTCGGGCTCTCGACGCCAGGACCCAGGGCCTGGTCGCGATCGGCGCCGCGGTCGCAATGGGCGCTTCGATCTCGACGTACCGGTCGGTGGTGGATCAGGCCCTTGCCGCCGGTGCAACCATCGAAGAATGCCTCGGCGCCTGCTTCGCTGTCGCTTCCGCGGCCGGTGCGGCCCGGATGGTGACCGCTGCTCCACGGATCGCTGCCGCGCTCGGATACGACATCGATCAGGCCCTCGAATGAAGCAGACTCTCACGATCTCGCAAGGCCCAGATCGGGCGAGGGGGAGTCGCCCGGTCGGGGTGAGGCATCCCCATCCAATCGGCCATACGATCAAGCCGACGTGAGCTCGTTGCGGGATTCAGAGGAAGGACCATCATGAGCACAGTTGGCGATGACGGAAGGGACTCCCCGACGCCGGACACCCACTCCGAGGTCGATCGCCTGCAGGCGGAGAACGAGGCGCTCAGACACCGACTCGACCTGCGCATGAAGTGGCGCAGGTGGTTGGCGCTGCTCATGGTCGTATTGACCTCGATCAGCGTCGTGGCTGCCACGGTGGCCGTGTGGGCACACCGAACGGTGTTCGACACCGACGAGTTCATGGAGACGATTCAGCCGGCGTTGGACGAGCCGGCGTTCTACTCGGCCCTCAGCACGAAGGTGTCGGATCAGATCATCGAGGCCCTGGACATCGAGACCAGGGTGACGGCGGCGTTGACGCAGTTGGACGAGTACTTGACGCAGGTCACTCAGGAGCTCATCGATAGCCTCGAGGTGGGCGACGCCGGCAGGGCGCTCCTCTCCCGGCTGGAGCCACCCTCGCTCGTTGGCCTGGCCGGGCCGGTCACCGATTGGATCGAGTCACGGGTGGAGTTGCGAACCGAGCAATTCGTCACTTCCGACGAATTCACCTCTCGATTTCCCGAGCTGGTCCGACAGGCACACGAGGCCACGATCGCCCTGGTGCGAGACGAGCTCGCCGAGCTACCGAACGTCTACACCGAGGGTGGGGAGGTCAGGCTCAACCTGATTCCCATCATCGCGGAGGCGTTACGAGCGGTGGCCGACGAGATCCGTGCCTATCTGCCGGACATCGACCTCCCGGATGTGATCTCGAACGCCGTCGACCAAGGGCGGGAGCAGCTCGCGGCAGGCATCAAGGAGTCCCTCCCCGAAGACTTCGGCCAGGTCACGATCATGTCCGAGGATTCGCTCGACGAGATACAGAGCGTGGTTCGCCAACTCGACCGCTTCGTGTGGCTTCTGGTCATCCTGGCGGTGGTGCTCGCTGCCGTCACCATCCTGCTGTCACCGACCCGGCGTCGGACCGGGATTCAACTCTCGATCGGCGTCGCGCTGGGTTTCTTTGTGTCGGCGTTGATCATGCGGGGGCTGGAGTCTCGCATCCTCGAGGAGATCACCAACCCCGACGGCGAGGTGGCGGCGCGGGCGCTTCTGGGGGAGATCCTCACCAGCCTGGGGACGTTGATGTGGATCGTGGCCCTTGCCGCACTCGTGGCCGGCATCGCTGCGTACCTAGCTGGGAGGCCGCCATGGTTGGGTCGTGCCGCCGAGGGCATCCGGCACCTCGGCACTGCCGAGCCGGGCGGGAGCGGCGTCGAACGCTGGGTTGCCGCCCACGCCGACCTGCTCCGTCTTGCCGGCATCGGAGTCGCCGTTGCCCTGCTCTTCCTCACCGGGCTCGAACTGGTCGCGGTGATTGTCATTGGCGCCATCCTCGCGCTCTTGTTGTGGGCCATCTCGACCGCCAGCGCTCACGTCGCTTCTCCCGACCTCGAGTCGGTGGAACCCGATGCCGACCGATCCGAAGGAGTTCCCACCCCATGACGACCACACCCTCTCTGACCGACGCTCAGCTAGTCGATCTGCTTGCGCTGGTCAAGAAGTCGGACACCGTCGAGCTGAAGCTCACGGTTCCCGACTCCGACATCCGATCCACCGCCAACTCGCTGGGTATGGATCCGCTCGAAGCGGAGCTACGACAGGTCGTGTTCTTCGACACCCCCGATCTGACCCTGAACGGCGCCGGGCTTGTGGTCAGAGCGCGTCGCATCCAGGGTGGGGCGGGCGACACGGTGATCAAGCTCCGGCCGATCGAGCCCGACCAGCTGTCACCGGAGATGCGCCGCTCTCCCAGCCTCGGTGTGGAGGTCGACGCCATGCCCGGGGGTTTTGTCTGCTCCGCGTCGATGAAGGGAGCGTCATCCGCCGATGCGGTACGAAAGGTGATCCTCGGCAAGGACAAGACTGCCTCGCTCTTCGCCAAGGAGCAGAAGTCTTTCTACAAGCAGCACGCTCCCGAGGGACTGAAGTTGAACGACCTCGTCATCCTGGGCCCGATCAACCTCATGAAGCTCAAGTTCAACCCCCCGAAACTCGCCCGCAAGATGGTGGCGGAGCTCTGGCTGTACCCGGACGGGTCGAGGATCCTCGAGCTTTCCACCAAATGCACCCCGGCCGATGCATTTCAGGTGGCTGCGGAATCGCGCAGTTTCCTCACCGAGC
>JBFYOJ010000108.1:0-4968 GCA_041303885.1 Acidimicrobiia bacterium
GCAGTGGGTGCCATCTTGGCGTTCGCGGTGTCGGTGGAGGCGGAAGGATTCAACCTAAACACGATCGGGATCATTCTTATGGTCGTCGGTGGATTGGGTCTGGTCCTGACCATGGTGTCGAACACTGCCACCAAAAAGGAGGAGCACACCGAATACACCAAGAAGGACATCGACGTCGATCGCGACCACTGAACCGATCCGGTGTCATCTGCGCACTGGTCATCAGACCTTTCAACAACGCTCGAAGCCCCTTCCGACGGATCATCGAATCGGCAGAGGGGCTTCGGTCTTTCTAGGTGACCGGTTACTGCTCAGGGAATGCCGATGGCATCGACTGAATCGGAGCGTCGGCTAGAGGTCTGAAACCTCGTTCAGCCGGTTCATGATCTCTTCGGCGCTCTCGCCGGTCTTCTCTTTGATGCGACCCACCAGCTCCTCGTAGTTGCCTTCAGCAACATCGAGATCGTCGTCTGTCAGATCGCCCCAGGCCTGGCGCGCCTTGCCCTTGACTTGGTCCCAGCGACCTTCCCATTTGGTCTGTGTCGGGTCCTGCATTGCAGACTCCTTTTCGGTTCATCGAAGGCCGCTTTGACCTTCGTTCGAAGGTGTTCATACCCACACAGCGACGTCGGGAAACCCGGTCTGATCCCCCAGGCTTCTCAGTGGGGAGACGGAGCAGCAGCTCTCTGGGTAGGTGTCCGCGCTACCCGCCCGCTACCCGGCCACGCATCGTCCCAGCTCCGGGCCATGAAAGCTATCAGCGGACTCATAATCCGTTGGCTGCAGGTTCAAGTCCTGCCGGGCCCACTGCAGAGCCCCTACGTTGCTCGTTGTTGAACGATCAATCAAGTTTCCGGGTGTTGAGCCATGCCTACTGTGCCTGATCCCCGGAAGGGCCCCTTTCTCCAAGGGCTGGGGTGTTGGAAGAGGAAGTCCCCCGCTTTATCCCATGCAAGGCGGGGGCTTTCCCTTTGGCCGCCTCGTAGCCAACTTCGTTGGAACCCCTCCGGCTCGCCGGGTCGAGGCGCGTGGTGAAGGCCCCGAATCGCCCAGCCCGCCCCGGTGGACGGCGTTCTTGGTGCGGCGTGGGGGCTCCTTGTGGCCAGCCCCGTGCGGTATTCGAGTTCGCGATCGTTGAGTGAGGATGGATCGGGTCGACCTGATCGCCGACCCGTGACGCCTCGACGTCTCGGGCTCGAGGTGCTCGCGGCGTGATTCGCCGCGCAGGGCGCCGTTTCAGTGCCCGACGAGGACGTTCTTGACGATAGGCGATCGCGACGGCCGTGCCCAGGATGACCACGGCGTAAGCGGCAGACTTCCCCATCCCCGCCCCGCTGGCGCGGGCAACAGCGAATCCAGCGACCGCGATCAGAGCAGCAAGGCGCATTCGCGCTACGTCGAGCTCGGCGCTATCAGGGAACAACAGCACGGGCACCGAGGCGATCATGGCGATCGCGAGCGCCCCGGCTAGCTGGGCCGCGGCGAGCTCGGCGTCTTCGCGGCCGAATCCGCCACCGCCTACAAGCCTTGCCGATAAGCGGAAGGCGAACCAGTGAACCAACGCCAGTCCAACGGTGGTGCCCCACACGATCTTGAAGACGTCGACCTGGGCGGTCTCGCCGACGGCGGCCAGAGCGGCGAGCAGGCAGATCGAGACATAGAACGCCATCGTGAATGCCTCTTGGCGCCACTCGATGGTGGATCCATTCTGCGCAGAGGCATTCGCATTCTCCACCGGGGGGACTCTGTCATCGGCACGCCGGTTTCGGGGCCGTAATCGTCCCACCCAGCGGGGGCAGGCCGTCGGCGCACCTGCCCCCCACTGGATGGAGCCCTGGAGCCGCTGCCTGTCAGCTGAGAGGGCAGCCCTCCTCGTTCGCGTCTTCGAGGATGTCCTTGGCGTCCTCGAAGTCACCTGTCTCGTAGGCGTCCTGAACGAGCTCGATCACCTCTGTGGTAGTGAACTGGTATTCGACGTCAGGGTTGGCCGAGTTGAGCAAGGCTGCGACCGCATGTCGAGCCAGCGCGTAACGTCCACCGCCGCCGAATCGCACCGCCTGACCCAGAGTCGCAGTGAATGAGTTATCGACCACCCCGAACACCATCTCGTAGTCCTGACCGGGCGAGTAGCCCGCCCAGGAGTCGTAGTGGTGTGCCTGACGCCAGTAGCCCGGCGTGCATCCGTAGTCACCCTTTGGCTTCGATGTCGTCGTGGTCGCCTTCGTGGTGGTGGTCGTCGGCATCGTGGTAGTGGTCGTCGTTGCTTTGGTGGTGGTGGTCGTGTGGTGATAACTCGACGTGGTTGTGGCCTTTGTTGTCGAGGTCGTGCTCGAGTGGTAGGTGATGGTCGTGTAACCCGTAGGGGCGATCCACCTGGTGAAACTCGAGATGCTGCGCGCACCGCCCGTGGTCGCCAGCCCCAGGACCAAGACCGCCACGATCGATGCGACTCCGGCTATCCGCCCGAATCGGCTCGATCGAGCGTCATCTGCCCGGCGTCGGAGTGCCCGACGCCCTCTCTGTGATCGGGCCATTCTGCTGCCTCCCCTTTGCCCGTTGATGCGAAAAAAACCGTCAGTCCTCGCCCTGTCTACAGCTGCTCGATCGCCTCCTCCCGCGGTATGCGACAGCGAGCCCGGTCGCCCCTAAGGGCCCCGCCTCACTTCTTCGTGTAATCGACAGAGACCGACGTCGGGTTACTCATTCCCCCCACAAAGGAGAAGACCCAGGCGACACCTGGGTCTTCTCGTGTTCTGAATTCGACCCCTCTCCTGGGGTCTGCAGAATGGCTTCCTACTCGTCGACGACAGTCACGGATCCTTCCATACCGGCGTCAAAGTGCGTCTCGATGGCGCAGATGACCTGATAGGTGCCGGCGGCTGGGGCCGTGAATGTCAGTGTCTTGCTGGCTCCGGGATCGACCTCGTCCTCGACGTAGACGAAATCGGCGAGCAACTCTTCCTCGGTCTCGGGAAGGTCGGCTTCGGACTCGATGGTCACCCCGGGTTGCATCAAGACCCATTCGTGAAGAACCGACCCTTCGTTGGTGATATCGATCGATATCTCCTCACCGGCAGGAATCGTCCACTCACTCGGCGAGAACTGGAAGTCCGAGGTCGTCACCTCGAGACTGGTACTCGTCTCGTCGCCACCACACGCAGCTAGCACCATTGCAAGAACGGCTGTTGCGATCATTCCCATTCGCAGTCGATGTCTCGTCTTCTCTGCCCCTTTCTTGGCTCTCCTCCCGCATACCTTTCGGCAGCCCCCGAAACCTACTCCTTGCGGCGATCGTTCGCTGGCTCAATCGAGGCCATAATCGGGAAGATGTCCTCATCCCCGTGGTGGCGCCAGGCGGCCGTCTATCAGGTGTATCTCCGCTCCTTCGCCGACGGCAATGGCGACGGAACCGGGGACATCGCCGGGCTCAGGTCACGACTGCCCTACATCCGCGACCTGGGCGTCGATGCGCTGTGGGTCAACCCCTGGTATGTGTCGCCACTGCACGACGGGGGGTACGACGTAGTCGACTACCGCAACATCGACCCGAGATTCGGAACCCTGGACGAGGCGGTGGCGATGATCGACGAGGCGAGGAATCTCGGTCTGGAGGTGATGGTCGACCTGGTTCCGAATCACACGTCATCGGAGCACCCCTGGTTCCGCGAGGCGCTCGCCTCGCCGCCCGGGAGCAATCCTCGCTCCCGCTATCACTTCCGCACCGGGAGAGGCCCGGATGGAGACACGCCTCCCAATGACTGGAGGAGTGTCTTCGGTGGTGAGGCATGGAGCAGGGCCCCGGATGGTGAGTGGTATCTGCATCTGTTCGACGTGACCCAGCCGGACCTCAACTGGGAGAGCCCCGAGGTGCGGGCCGAGTTCCGTCAGATACTCAGGTTCTGGCTCGAGCGCCGGGCGAGTGGCTTTCGGGTCGACGTGGCCCACGGGCTCGGCAAGGATCCGATGTTCCCGGATCTGGGGCACATCGACGAGTTGCTCACTTCTCACGGCGGAGTGAATCACCCCTACTGGGATCGGCCCGAGATCCATGACATCTTCCGTGAGTGGCGGACGATCCTCGATGACTACCCGGGCGCGGTGATGGTTGCCGAAGCGTGGGTGGACACCTGGGAGCGGCTCGCCCTCTATCTGCGCCCCGGAGAGTTCCATCAGGCGTTCGACTTCGACTTCCTGATGGCCCCGTGGGAGGCGAGCCATATGAAGGAGAGCATCGACCGGGCGCTGTCCGGCGCAGGGGCGGTTGGATCGGTGCCGACCTGGGTACTCTCCAATCACGACGTGGTGCGACACGTCACCCGTTATGGGCTCCCCGATGGCCTTGATGCCAGGGAGTGGTTGCTCGATGGTGATCGTTCGCTGCTCGACCTAGAGCTCGGATCGAGACGAGCCCGGGCGGCAGCACTCCTGATGCTTGCCCTTCCTGGATCGGTCTATCTCTATCAGGGTGAGGAGCTTGGGTTGGCCGAGGTCGACGACCTGCCGCTCGAGATCCTGGACGACCCGGTGTGGAAGCGATCGGGGCAAAAGCTGAAAGGCCGCGACGGGTGCCGGGTCCCGATTCCGTGGACGATCGGCGGCCAATCACTTGGGTTCGGGGTAGACGGCAGTTGGCTGCCCCAACCGGCAGGCTGGGGCGGACAATCGGTCGAGGCCCAGGACGGTGTCGACGGATCCACACTGGGGCTGTACCGGTCGGCGCTCCACCACCGTCGTGAACATCTGCTCGGTGACGAGATCCTCGAATGGCTCGACCTGGGAGAAGAGGCGATCGCCTTTCGCCGGGGAAGCGGAATCCTCGTGGTGGTCAACTTCGGCAACGACCCGATCGATCTCCCCGCCGGGGAGCTCCTACTGGCCAATGCCGAGTTGGTGGAAGGGCGGCTGTCATCCGACTCCACTGCCTGGATCGTCGAGAGGACATGACCCGTTCGAGCGGCGGGTCGTGGT
>JBFYOJ010000109.1:0-6093 GCA_041303885.1 Acidimicrobiia bacterium
CCCACGACCCGACCCAGGGGATGCAGCAGGGCAAAGACATCTGCTCCCAGTACAGGTCGGCGATCTACACCACGACCGACGAGCAGTTGGAGTCGGCGAAGCGCTCGCGGGACAAGTACCAGGCGGAACTGACCCCGCTCGGGTTCGGCGACATCACAACCGAGATCGCCCCGCTGGGGGAGTTCTATTACGCGGAGGACTATCACCAGCAATATCTGGGCAAGAACCCTCACGGTTACGACTGCCACGCCAACACCGGGATCGCCTACCCGGTGGGTTGAACCTCCTGCCTCCGCCAGGCGTGTGTCAGTAGGGAGGACAGGTTCAATCGCGCTCCGAATTGGATGATCCGGGCGGGTGGGTTTGTGTCAGCTGTGCCATCTCGTGATTGGGCTGCTACCCGCCCAAGGTGAGTAGGGCGGTGAGGGCCTCCCTCACCACTGTCTCGGTGGGGAGCCCGACCTCGAGATCCTTGTACACGTCGGGTGTCACCCCGACCTCGCCGAAGTCGAGGCCCCCCGGCGTCAGCCATCTGGCGATGGTGAGCTTGAGTGCTCCCCCGTTGGAGAGGTTGAATCGCTGTTGGACCGTGTTCTTGCCGAAGGTGTTCTCCCCGACCACGGCGGCGCGCCCTCTTTCCTGAAGCACCGCTGCGACCACCTCGGACGCCGATGCACTGCCCCTGTTGACCACGAACACGACCTCGATGTCCGCCGGCACGATCAGGTCCCCGGTGACCGGGTAGGAGGTCGATGAGCCAGGGCTCTCGGTGACCACCACATCTCCGTCGGGGAGAAAGGCAGACGCCACCTCGATGGCTGTGTCGAGCAACCCGCCCGGGTTGTCCCTGAGATCGATTACGAGAGCATCGACACCCCCAGCCACCAATTCGGACACAGACTCTTCGAACTGCTCATCAGCGTTCTCGGTGAACAGGTTGAGGGCGACGTAGCCTGCGTCGCCGACCGTGTCGCTCACGACAGCGGGGATGGTCACCGCGGCTCTCGTCAACTCGACTTCGATCTTCTCTCCACCACGATCGACCTCGAGTGTGACGGCGGTGCCTGCCGGGCCCCTGACCGTTGCAGTGATCTCGTCGAGGGTGCTGCCCCGGACGTCTTTGCCATCGACGGCGACGATGACGTCATCCCGCTCCAGTCCTGACTCTTCGGCCGGCGTCCCGGAGATCGTCGAGACGATGTACAGGTGGCAGGTGTCGGACAACACCGAGCACTGCACCGGCTCCCCACTAGACGAGTCCTGGGCATTCACCAGGGCGCCGATGCCCTCGATCTCGCCGTGCTGCTCTTCCTCGACCAACTCCAATGCCTCTGGGTCGAGGTACACGGAGTTGGGGTCGAGACCGTAGGTGGTGATTCCCCGCACCATGGCCTCGGCAGCTTCGACGCTGTTCTCGGCTTGATCGGCAGCGAGTGCGCACGCCTCCTGGAAGGCGCCCGCGGGCGCGGCGCACACCAGCTCGGAGGTGGCTGTCGTCCCGTCCAGCTCCTCGAGCCCCCGCAGTGCGGCGTCGGCCAGGGTTTGATCGGAGATCTCATCGACGTAGTGGCGATTGATCAGCTCATACGCCTCACAGACGATCTCGACATCCGGATCGGCCGGATCGCATCCGACGAGGTGTAGCGGTCTGCCGTCATCGCCGCCCAGGGAGGTCGAAGAGGGCACGCTGGTCGTCGTCATGGGGGGGCCGGTCGTCGAGTCGGCACCAATCGACTCCGAGCATCCGGCGAGGAACACGCTGACACTGAGTGCAATGGAAAGGAGACGTCTCGAACTCATCAGGATCCGAAGGCCGCTTCGGTCAGCTCGCCGACGGACATAGTAGGCGGGAGGTCAACGACGCGATCTGGGACCACTCCGGTGCCGGCCACCGTGGTGCCTTCAGGGCTCAACCAGCGAGCAACCGCCACGTTGAATTCTCCGCCGTTGTCCAGCTCGAAGGCTATCTGCACTGCGTTCTTACCGAAGGTGGGCTGCCCGAGGATCACCGCATCCCTTTGGTCACGAAGGGCGAGGGCAAGGATCTCTGCTGCTGAGGCAGTGCCTGCGTTGACCAGGACCGTGATCTCGGCTCTGGTGGCGAGGCCACCTGGCACCGCCGCGTACTCGAAATCCTGCCCTGGTCCGACGGTCTCGACGATCACGCCGCTCTCGACGAACTGCGACGCAACTTCGATGACCGAATCGATGTATCCACCGGGGTTGTCCCTGAGGTCGACGATGAGTCGGTTCATCGGGCGCTCGTTGAGCTCGGTCAACCCTTCGGTCACCAGATCGGCGATGTCCTCCTCGAAGTCGGGTATGCGCAGATACCCGGCACCGGGGACGGGGTCGTCGATCTCGACGGTTGGCACCACGAGTGCTGCTCGCTCGATGCTGAGCTGGACGATCTCGCCATCCCGGTCGATCTCGATCTCGACCACGCCTGTCTCGTCGCCGGCGATCCGGGTTGCCGTCTCGACGAAGCCGAGCCCGTCGACCGATTGGCCGTCGACTCCGGTGATCTGGTCCCCTGTCTTCAGTCCGGCACCGGCTCCAGGGTTGTCCTCGAGGACGAACACGATCTCGAGCGGGCAGGTCTCGGTGATGCGCACGCATTTCGACCCCGCCGCATCGGTTGCGTCGAGGAGTATCCCAACGCCTCCCACTACGCCATTGGCCCGGTAGCTCCCCACCAGCTCGGGCGGCACGTAGTAGGTGAACTGCTCCAGACCGGTGCCGGCCATCTCGGTCACTGCCGCCTCGATTGCCTCACCCACCGGTATAGCCGACTCGGTGATTCGATCGGCGAGGCGCTCACAGAGGCTGGTGAAGGCCGGATCGGGGATGGCGCAGAAGATGGTCCGGGGGACCGGCTCGGTGCTCTCCGTCGTGAATGCCTCCAGGCCACTCAGGGCGGCCATCGCAAGGACCTGGGGGTCGATTGGCCGGTCCATGTGCCACTCCTGGACCAATTCGTACGCCTCGCAGAGCGGCGAGAAGCCGACCTGGGGCGTGGTGCAGTCCTGGATCTCGAGCGGGACGTCCACCGGCGCGCTGGTGGTGGGGGCAAGGGAGACGGTCGTCGCCGGCGCCGTCGTGGTCGAGCCGGGCCCGGCCATGGGGGTGGCACAAGCGGCGAGCATGAGGAGAACGGCGATGAGTCGGCGCATGCTCGGTCATTATCGGCAGCCGTGGCCCATTACCGTCGCGATTGATGGGCCTTCGAGTCGTGTTGCGATCCCCTGCCGGAGAGACCGTCACCCGTGACGTGGTGGACGGCTCATGGGCCGAGCCGAAGGGTGAGGCCGACCTCGTGATCGGCGGTGATCAGTGGGCGTTACCCGGGCTGGTCGACGCTCACTCCCATCTCGCCGCCGAGACCCTGGATTACAGCCCCGGAGATCGGAAAGGGGCGGAAGAGAGAGCGCGCGTCGCCGTCGAGGCGGGGGTCGGGCTCCTGTTGGACAAAGGGTGGTGCGACCTCACCGTCGTGGACCTCATCGACCGCGTCGATCCGGCCGAGAGACCGGATATCGAGGCTGCAGGGGTCATCTTCACGGTAGAAGGCGGATATGTCGAGGGCTTCTGCAGGAACGTAGAGCCGGGCGGGTTGGCCGGAGCGGTGAGGGACGGAGCGAACGAGGGCCGGGGATGGGTCAAGTTGATCGGGGACTGGCCGCGTAGGGGTGTCGGGCCGATGCCCAACTTCACCGAGGACGAGCTGACGACGGCGGTGAAGGTGGCAGAGGCAGGGGGTGCCCGGGTCGCGGTCCACACCATGGCCCGGGAGGTGCCCTCCATGGCGGTGCGGGCCGGGGTTCATTCCATCGAGCATGGCCTGTTTCTCTCCGAGGACGACCTGTTGGAACTCGGGGGGCGGGGCGGCATGTGGGTTCCGACGGTGCTCCGGGTGGAGGCGGTGATATCCCAACTGGGGCCCGATTCGACAGGTGGGCGTCTGCTCCGCGAAGGGCTGGAAAACGCGACCGAGTCACTTGCCCTCGCGGTGGAGGCGGGGGTCCACGTCCTTACCGGGACCGATCTGGCTGTAGGAAGCCATCAGGTCGGACTGGAAGCGATCAGACTCTGGGAGATGGGCATGCCCGTTCGAGCGATGATCGATGCGGTGTCCGTCTCCGGGCTCGTCGCCACCGGGCGTCGGGGCGGTTTCGAAGTGGGAGCACCTGCCAACGCGGTGCTCTTCGCCGAGGATCCGATTCGGAGCCCGAGGGTGTTGTTGCACCCACAGGTGGTCATCCGACGCGGGCAGGCCCTGTGAGGCTGGTCCTCGCCTCCTCCTCGCCCCGGCGGCGAGATGTGCTGCAGACTCTGCAACTCGACTTCGAGGTTCGTCCGGCCGATGTCGACGAGACCAGGCTTCCTGATGAGCCTGCGGCCGCCTATGTCGAGCGGGTGGCACGTGCCAAGGCGGAGGCGGTGGCCGGGGAGGGTCTCGTTGTGATCGCGGCCGATACCACGGTGGCCCACGAAGGGCGTGTCCTGGGGAAGCCCGGGCATCCCGCTGAGGCGCAGGCGATGCTGCGACGCCTTCAGGGCGATGTCCATGAGGTGTTCACCGCGCTCGCGGTCGGCACCTGGGAGGACGCTGCAGTGGTCAAGTCACTGGTCGACGTGGCGGAGGTCGAGTTCCTCCCGATGACCGACGAGGAGATCGCTGACTATGTGGGCACGGGCGAGCCCATGGACAAGGCCGGGTCGTACGCCATCCAGGGTCTCGGCGGGGTCTACATCGAGCGTGTGTCGGGGAGCCCATTCACTGTGGTCGGGCTGCCGGTGCACCTTCTCCCCCGTCTGATGGCGGCGTCGGGCACGGACCTGTCTTCGTTCAGAACGGGGCCGGCCGGGTAACTTTCCCGGATGAACCGAGTCGCCTGGGCGCTGGCCGCACTGTTCGTGGTGCTGGTGGTGGTGCTGATCTTCGTTTTCGGGGACGATGCCGCCGAGGAGACCACCACCTCGTTGGGAGCGACCACTACCACCCTCGAAGGAGCTACGACCACCGCCGGCGGCTCCACGACAACAGGTGAGGTCACCACCACGTCCGGGGACACCACCACGACGACCCTCGGGACGACCACCACCGCGGGGTTGGAGGGGAACTGGGCGGATGAGCCGATCGTCGTCGCCGGCTTCGGTGCGCTGGGATGGTGGGACGGATCCTCTTGGGTGCAGGTCGAGCCAGGAGCAAGCCTCCCGGTCGCCGGCGACGAGAGCTATCAAGTGGCCTTCCTCGGTGTCGACGCGATCATCACCGGCAGCGATCCGACCACGCTGTGCGAGCCGTTGGACAACCCGGGCGTGGTCCTCGAAGGAGAAGAGGTCCTCGGCGACCATCCCGGCCCCTATGGCGTGGCGATCTCGGCATCCTGGCCACTCACTCCCCACCTCGTGGAGGAGATCGAGGATGACGGCACCAACGCCGCCTTTGCGGGCGAGCTCCTCGCCGAGAGGGGGCTCGACGTGCCTGACCCCGTGATCAAGCAGCTGCTCCGGGTGGACCTCGAGGGCGACGGTGTGAACGAGGTGATCGTCGTCTCGGAGGACGTGACCGAAGGCCTTTTCGGCGAGGTCGGTGACTATTCGATCGCCTTCATTCGCAAGACCGTCGGGGCTGACGTCCGGACGAGCATCCTCGGTGAGTCGGTGGTGGTCGATGCCGATGAGCTTCCTCTCGTGTACGCATTCTCCATCGGTGCGGTGGCCGACCTGAACGGGGACGGAAAGATGGAGATCGTCGTCTCCTCGGCCTACTACGAGGGCATCGGTGTCGAGGTGTGGGAGTACATCAGTGACGATCAGGGCCCGGTCCCGCAGATCTCGCAAGGCTGCGGCGCCTGATGGAGAATCCCTTTCTCGATCGGCCCACGTTCGTTGGGCACGCTGGGATCGAGCTCACGGAGGCGTCCGCCGACGCCTGTTCGGGCACGATCTCGATCAGCGAGATCCATCATCAGCCCTACGGCGTGGTCCACGGCGGGGTGTACTGCACGCTGGTCGAGACCCTCGCCTCGACTGGCGCCGCCCTCTGGGCCGTGCAGAACGGGATGGCAGGCTGCGTGGGTGTCTCCA
>JBFYOJ010000110.1:0-23258 GCA_041303885.1 Acidimicrobiia bacterium
AACCCGATCCTGCCACCTACCGGCACGCGGCGCATGTGATGGATGTCGAAGTGTCCGAGTCGATGCTCGTCTCGTCACATGACTGGGATGTGACTGGGGCGATGAAAGCGGGAGCACAAGGAGCCTTCGTCAATCGCCCGGGGTCGTTGTGGAGCCTGCCCAACCCTATGCCCGATGTGGTCGGCAGCGATCTCACCGAGGTCGCCGATCGGTTGATCGGATAGCCGACCAAGGGGGAGGTCAGAGGTGGGGTGCCACCTCCTCGGCCAATTGCCGCATCAACTCCACCTGGGCCTCGTACTCGAGGGTGGCGAGATAGCTGCGGGCGACGAACTCGACGGGCAACTCGGCTCGATCCCGGATCCCGAGCAGGGTGGCCACGATCTCATCTCCGGAGCCGGCGATGATGTTCCGCTGCGCCAGCTCCCGCCGCTCGTCGGTGAGATGCGGTGCCGCCGGTGGGGGACCGGACCGGGAAGCCGAGTCCTCCATATCAGAGTACTTCCAGGTCATGTGCCAGACATCGTCGATGTACCGCTCCCACGCGTCCTCCGCCGAGGCACCGGGAAGGATCACCGAATAGTGGATGATGCGAAGGTCGGTGGGGTTGCGACCGATGTGCTCACATTCGTCCACCAGCCACTGCAGCTGGCGAAGGAAGTTGTCCGCCCGTGCATTGGAGTAGATCCCGTCGGCGAGACGGGCTGCGCGACGGATGGCAGGCTCGGCCCCACCCCCGATCAGGATCGGGATCCGGGCCGACGGTCTGGGCCGCACCCCGACCTCGGGGAGCTGATACAACGAACCCTCATGATGGAACGGCTTGCCGGTCCACGCCTGACGGAGGATGGTGAGGATCTCCTCCATGGCCGCGCCCCGCTTAGTGATGTGCGCACCGAGTCCCTCGAACTCGACCGCGCTCCATCCGAGACCGAGCCCGAGGGTGAATCTCCCGCCGCTGAGCAGGCTGACGGTGGCCGCATCCTCGGCGAGGCGCACGGGATGATGAAGTGGGGCGAGGATGACCCCGGTGCCGATCTCGATGCTCGAGGTGGCGGCCGCAATCGCCGCACTGACAACCGCCAGAGAGGGCATGTACCCGTCGTCGACGAAGTGATGCTCGGTAGTCCAAACCGATGACAACCCGAGATGCTCCGCATCCACGGCGAGCTGGACCGTTTCCTCGTAGGCCCGGGACCAATCGTCTTCACCCGGGCGAACCTGTGCGCTGAGCAGACCGAACCCGAGACTCATTCGACATCCTGTGTTGACATGGTGCGGAGACTAAGTGAACAGACCGTCGGGAGGGTCACGACCCGGGTCTTCGGCCCGATGCAGCAGGGTGTGGTGAAAACGGCAGAGCAGTCTCAGGTTGACCGGCTCGGTCGGGCCACCCTCGGCCCAGTGCTTCCTGTGATGGACGTCGCACCAGCGTGGCCCCCGGTCGCAGCCAGGCCAGGTGCAATGCCGGTCACGGGCGATCACCGCCCGGCGCAGTGCGGCGGGCACCACCCGGGTGCGGCGACCGACATCGATGATCTCGGATTTTGGGCCGAGCACGATGCGGCAGACCGAGGAGTCACAGGCCAGCATTCGGAGGTCGTCAACGCTGAGTAGATGCCCGTTCTCCGTCTCGTGGAGGCCACCGGCCATCCCTTGGAGTGCAGGCAGGTCGCATACGACATTGACGTGCGGTTTCTCCCCGCCTGTTTGGGCCGTGCCGGCGTGGTCGAGGAAGTCACGGGCCAGATCTTCGAGGGCGTCGTGACGACGTTGCCGCGGCGTTCGATCGTCGCCATGCGTGGGTGGCGGCATCAGGGTGTCGAGGGCGGCGAGGAGAGCCTCCCCGGCCAGGGGAGTCATCCACCCGTCGACCCGGAGCATCCCGTTGAGACTCTTCGAGGCGGAGATGCCCCGCCATGCCAGCTGCTCGCTCTCACCGATCACAGTCCCCGGCCCGTCGACCGATTGCCGCCAGTAACCCAGGGCACGTCTGGTGTCGGTGACGCTGAGGTCCTCGACGATGTCGATCAGACGCGTTTCGGCGCCATCGAACTCATCGTGGACGGTGTTGGCGAGGTCGAGGAGCGCCTGGGCCTGGTCGGTGGAGAGTCGGCCGCCACCCCAGGCTCGGAAGGTCGCCCGGGCGCTGGCAATGGCGCGGGAATTCGCCACCAGTCGATGAGCCCGCCCCCGGCCATCCGACATCGGTCCCTGAGGAATGCGGTCAGGGAGGGGTAGCCGATGTAGCCCGGTCCGGAGCGACGTGAGAACAGGTCGATGCGGCGGAGACGCTCCGCTTCGATCAATCCGCTGACCAGTTCCAATTCGACCAGGTCATCGGCCAGTTGGTCGATGTGTAGCGGGTCGATGTCCTCGCTGACCCACTCCTCGAGGGCTGACCTGAGGGCGCTCATCTCCACTCCCCGAACATATGTTCGCCACCCTACAGGGTGCCCCGGACAGAATCCAGGGGGTCGTAACCGGTATTCGAGGATTCCCGGTTCCGTTATCGTGAGGAGGCCCCATAGTCTGTGAAACATGAGGATTGGCCGCGGGTTGTTGCTGGTCTTCCTGATCATCGGTTCTATCTGCGCCGGTTGCTCCAATAGTGATGATGAGACGTCAGATGGCGACTTGGTTCAGGTCCCCGACGACCATCCGGCTGCACTGACCCTGGCGACGGCGTCCACCTACGAGGAGTTCTCCCAAGCTGCGCTCGAAGAGGACCTTCGATTCGTCTGCGCTGAGACGGAAACCTGGCAGGTTTGTGTTTTGTCGGCGGACGGCATCCTCGCAGTGGTTCCCTTTGACGTGCCATCCGGCCTTACGGGCACCGTCGAGAGCGGAAGCCTGGACGAGGCTGTGTCGCTCCCTCTTGACCAAGGACCCGTTGGGATCGCGGGTGTCGATTTGAGCCCGACTCTCACTCTCGAGATGGATGGCGAGGCGGTCGGCTCGATTAGCGGCCCATAGCCGTTCCCTGATTTACCCCTCCAACCACCCCGTTCTAAGCTCAGAACGTGACTCTGGCCGACTATCTGCCGATCGGCATCATGTTCCTGCTTGCCGGCGGGTTCGTCGCAGTCTCCCTCCTCGCCTCCAGCCTGCTCAGCCCGAACAACCCGACCCGGGCGAAGCTGGACCCGTATGAGAGCGGGATCGTGCCGGAGGTGGAGCCGGTGCAGAGGTTCCCGGTCAAGTTCTATCTGGTGGCGATGCTGTTCGTGATCTTCGATGTCGAGATCATCTTCCTATTCGCATGGGCCTCGATCTTCGACACCCTTGGCTGGTACGGCGTGGCCGCCATCCTCATCTTCACCTTCTTCGTCGCCGAGACGCTTGCCTACGTCTGGAAGCGAGGGGCGCTCGACTGGAACGTCCACCGTCGCGCCCGATACATCCCGGCTGACAGCACCGATGAGGCCGCCTAGATGGCCACGACGGCCCCGGGCAACCTCCTCATGACCACCGTGGACAAGGCGGCCCGGTGGGCGCGGACCCGCTCGATGTTCCCTGCCACCTTCGGTCTCGCCTGCTGCGCGATCGAGATGATGGCCACCGGGGCGGCCCACTACGACCTGGCCCGCTTCGGCATGGAGGTGTTCCGGGCCTCGCCTCGCCAGGCCGACCTGATGATCGTGGCCGGCCGGGTCAGCCAGAAGATGGCGCCCGTTCTGCGCCAGGTCTTCGACCAGATGCCCGACCCGAAATGGGTGATCTCGATGGGCGCCTGCGCTTCCACCGGCGGCATGTTCAACAACTACGCCCTGGTGCAGGGGGTCGACCAAGTGGTGCCCGTCGACATCTATGTCCCCGGCTGCCCGCCCGGGCCGCAGAGCCTGATGCACGGGATACTCACCCTGCACGACAAGATCATGAAGGGCGAGATCGTCAAGTGAGCGAAGAGAACGGGACCGTCGACGAGGTCGTCGTCGAGGAGCGCGCCTTGCCCGAGAACACCATCCTGCGCAGTCTGTTCGAGGAGTTCGAAGACATCATCTGGGAGCTCTCCCATGGCCAGGATGTCGCCTCCGTCCCCAGGGAGCGGTGGGCGGAGTTCGGCGAGTCGGCCAAGGCGGCCGGCTTCGAAGTCTGTGTCGACGTGACTGCGGTGGACTGGATGCGTCAGCGGCCGGACCGGTTCGAGATCGTCGCCAATCTGCTGTCGATGCAGCACCGTCTCCGGCTGAGGATGATCACGACCGCCCCCCGGGAGGAGCCATCGGTGGCGTCGCTCGTCCCGATCTGGCCCGGAGCCAACTTTGCCGAGCGTGAGGTCTACGACATGTTCGGGGTGACCTTCGAGGGACATCCCGACCTGACCCGGATCCTCATGCCCGACGATTGGGAAGGCCATCCGTTGCGGAAGGACTTCGGAGTCGGGAGCGTCCCGGTTCAGTTCAAGGAAAGCAATCGGGTGAGCTGATGAGCGACGACACCAAGACCAGGGACACACTCGACGTCTGGGTCGCCGGCACCGAGGAGCCGCAGTTCACCCCGACCGACGAGGGCGCCCAGGAGATGGCGCTGCACGAGACCGAGTCTCGTCTCGATGAGGAACTCGGTCGGGTCGTCGACGACGACTACCTCTTCGAGGATGTGATCGACGAAGACGAGCGGATGATCCTGAACATGGGCCCGCAACATCCTTCGACCCACGGGGTGCTCCGGCTTCAGATCGAGCTCGAGGGCGAGATCATCAGGAGGACCAAGCCGATCATCGGCTATCTCCACACCGGGATGGAGAAGACCGCCGAGCAGCTGAACTTCTCCCAGGGCGGGACCAACGTCACCAGGATGGACTACCTCGCCCCCTTCCACAACGAGCTCGCCTATTCGCTGGCGGTGGAGAAGCTGCTCGGGATGGAGGTCCCCCCTCGGGCGATGGCGATTCGCATCCTGCTCACCGAGCTCAATCGCTGCTCGTCGCATCTGGTCGCCTTGGCCACCAACGGCATGGACATCGGCGCCATCTCGATGATGATCTACGGGTTCCGGGAGCGGGAGCAGATACTCGCCTTCTTCGAGAAGACCACCGGTCTCCGGATGAACCACAACTTCATCCGTCCCGGCGGGGTGGCAGCAGATCTGCCTCCCGGGTGGAAGGACGACGTCGCCGACATCATCGAGCAGTTGCCCAAGCGGCTCAAGCAGTACGACGACTTGCTGGAGAACAACCCGATCTGGCTCTCCCGCACCAGGCACGTGGGGGTGATCTCTGCGCAGGAGGCGACTGCGTACGGCATCACCGGCCCGGCGCTACGCGCCGCCGGGGTGGATTGGGATCTGCGCAAGGCATTCCCGTACAGCGGGATCGAGCAGTACGAGTTCGAGGTCCCGCTCGGGGAGAACGGCGATGTCTACGACCGGTACCGCGTCCGGGTCGATGAGATCATGCAATCGCTCCACATCGCCGAACAGGTGATGGATTCGATGCCGAAAGGGGACTACCGGGTCGACGACCGCAAGATCACTCCACCCCCGAGGGCCCGGATCGACGAATCGATGGAGGCGCTGATCCATCACTTCAAGCTCTTCACCGAGGGATTCAAGGTCCCCCCCGGTGAGACGTACGTGGCGGTGGAGTCCCCCCGAGGCGAGCTGGGCTGCTACCTGGTATCCGACGGGCAGGCCAGTCCCTACCGCATGCACACCCGGGCGCCGTCGTTCGCCAATCTGCAGGCCCTGCCGATCGCTATGGCTGATTCCCTCATGGCCGATACGGTCGCCACCATCGCCTCGATGGACCCGGTCATGGGCGACGTCGACCGCTGAGGCCCATGGGTTTCGCTCGGATAAGGGCTGCTACCTATTCTCCGGCCTCGTGAGTCAATGGTCGGAGGCCACCCAGGCGCGCGCCAGAGAGATCATCTCCCGCTATCCGCAGAAACGATCGGCCGTGATGCCCCTCCTCTATCTGGCAATGGCCGAGGACCAGGGATGGCTCACCAACGAAGGGATGGAGGAGGTCGCCCGGTGGGTGGGGATCACTCCGGCTCAAGTCAGCGCTGTGGCCAGTTTCTACACGATGTACAAGCGGGAGCGCACCGGCCGCTACCTCATCTCGTGTTGTACGTCGATCTCGTGCATGTTGATGGGTGGGGACGACATCCTTCACGCAGTCGAGGACGAGTCCGGTGTCCCTCACGGCGAGACCGACGAAAGGGGATTGATCTCGGTCGAGCACGTCGAGTGCATCGGCGCCTGCGGTGGGGCGCCGGCGGTTCAGGTCAACTATGAGTTGATCGAAGGAGTGACCCCGGATCGGGCCCGGGACCTGGTCAGGTGGCTGAGCGGGGCGAGGCCCGAGGTGGTCAACGGGGATGAGATGCAGGAGCTGTTCGGCGGGACCAGGAGCTTCGACTGGGCGATAAAGGAAGAGGACGGTGCCACGGGTCCTTTCCCCGCCTTCCAGCCGCTCGGCACCGTGGGCAGAGAGGGAGAGTCATGAGCACCCCGCTCGTGGTCACCAAGCGGATGATGGATCATCCGACCGACTCTCACACCATGGAGCGGTACGAGGCCACTGGCGGTTACGTGCAGGCACGCCGCGCCCTCGGGATGACCCGCGACGAGCTGGTCGAGGAGATAAAGGCGTCGGGTCTGCTCGGGCGGGGGGGTGCCGCCTTCCCTGCGGGGATGAAGTGGAGCTTCCTGGCACCGGCCCGGCCGTCATATCTGGTCATCAACGGCGACGAGTCTGAACCGGGCACTTTCAAGGATCGTCAGCTGCTCGAACGCGACCCCCACCAGATGCTGGAGGGCGTGATCATCACCGCCATCGCCAATGAGGTCCATCACGCTTTCATCTACATCCGCGGCGAGTACCCGAAGCCGGCGCGGAGGGTCCAGGCGGCGGTGGATGCCGCCTATGCCCGGGGATACCTGGGAAGTGGGAT
Organism: Acidimicrobiia bacterium; assembly: GCA_041303885.1. Lineage (GTDB taxonomy): Bacteria > Actinomycetota > Acidimicrobiia > Spongiisociales > ZC4RG35 > JARDZU01. The sequence continues at coordinate 6,903 of JBFYOJ010000110.1, forward strand.
CTTCGGATCCGGGTACGACCTGGAGGTGACGGTGCATCTCGGGGCGGGGGCCTACATCTGTGGTGAGGAGACCGCGCTGATCAACAGTCTCGAAGGCTTTCGCGGCGAGCCGCGTCTCAAGCCGCCCTACTTCCCCGCGGCCAAGGGCCTCTACATGCAGCCGACCATCGTCAACAACGTGGAAACGGTGTCCAACCTGCCCCACATCCTGGACATGGGCGCCAAGGCCTACACCGAGCTCGGCCACGTGCTCGACACGGGGACGTTCTTGTTGTCGGTGTCGGGTCATGTCAACCGCCCGGGCAACTACGAGCTTCCCCACGGGATCACATGGCGTCAGCTGATCTACGACATCGCCGGAGGGATGCGCGACGGGAAGGAACTGAAGGCCCTCATTCCGGGAGGGGCTTCGTCACCCTGGTTCGTCCCGGCGATCCATCTCGAGGACCAGATAACCAAGGACGTGTGTGCGGAGGCCGGCTCGATGCTCGGCTCGGGTGCGGTGATCGTCATGGACGAGACCACCTGCATGATCCGCGCCGCGGAGCGGGTGGTGCGCTTCTTCGCCCACGAGTCTTGCGGGCAGTGCACTCCTTGCCGTGAGGGAACGACATGGCTGGAGATGGTTCTCCGCCGAATCGAGGAGGGCCAGGGACGCGCCATCGACCTCGATCTGCTCCTCGACGTCTCCGACAACATCAGTGTCGGGCTGGCCTGGCCGCCGAGGATGACCACGATCTGCCCGCTGGGCCCCTCGGCGGTATCACCGATCCTGGCGTTGCGCGACTACTTCCGCGACGAAGTCGACGCTCATGTCGAGCTGGGTGGCTGCCCCTTCAAGCGGGTCGAGGCTCATGCCTGAGCAAGAGCCGGTCACGGTCACCATCGACGGCGTAGAGCACCAGGTCGCCGCCGGCTCCTTGCTGATCAGTGCTGCTCAGGACAACGGGACCTACATCCCGCGATTCTGCTGGCACGAGCGAATGAAGCCGGTCGGCATGTGCCGGATGTGCCTGGTCGAGGTCCAAGGCCCGCGCGGGCCGATGCTGGTCACTTCGTGCACCACCACAGTCGCCGATGGGATGGTGGTCGACAGCCGGAACCAGACGGTGAAGAAGGCCCAGGAGGGTGTCCTCGAGTTCCTCCTCGCCAACCATCCGCTCGACTGCCCGGTGTGCGACAAGGGCGGGGAGTGCCCTCTTCAGGACCAGGCGTTCTCACATGGGCCCGGCGAGAGCCGGTTCGTCGAGATAAAGCGGAACTACGAGAAGCCGATCCCGATCTCCGACCTCGTCCTCCTCGACCGGGAGCGGTGCATCCTCTGCGCCCGCTGCACTCGCTTCTCTGACGAGATCAGCGGCGACCCTCTGATCGAGTTCCAATCCCGGGGGAACCTCACCGAGGTCAACACCTTCCCGGATCTTCCTTTCTCCTCGTACTTCTCGGGGAACACCATCCAGATCTGCCCTGTGGGTGCGCTGACTTCGACCCAGTACCGCTTCCGTGCACGGCCTTGGGACCTGGTGATGGTGGAGAGCTCCGGTCAACACGACACCGTCCATCCCCGTCTGTCGATTCATGCCAGCCAGAACCAGATCCTGAGGTTCGTCGGAGTCGACAACGATGCCACCAACCACGGCTGGATGTCCGACAAGGAGCGCTTCGGCTTCGAGTACCTGGGGTCCCCGGAGCGCGTGACCACCCCACTCCTGCGCCGAAACGGCGAGCTGGTGGAGGTCGGCTGGGCCGAGGCGCTCGATGCGGTGGCCGAGCGGATCGGCTTGGTCAGGGACGATGACGGCGGCGGCGCGTTCGCGGTGATCGGGGGCGCCCACGGAACCAATGAGGACGCCTACGCACTTTCCAAGTTCGCCAGGGTGGTTCTGGGAACCAACAACATCGACGCTCGCCTCGACGACTCCCTCTCCTCCCACTTCCTCGCCGCCACGGTCGATCGAGCATTGATATCGGACCTCGACGATGCCGACACAGTCTTGGTCTGGGGCCCCGATCTGAAAGAAGAGCACCCGACCCTCTATCTGCGCGTTCGGAGGGCCGCCCAGGAGCTGGGTGTGAAACTGGTCGTCGTCCACCCACGAGCATCCGGACTGGATGACCGGGCGTCGATGAAGCTCGGCTACCGGCCGGGAGGCGGCTTCGCCCTCCTCGACGAGATCGCCGAGGGGATGCACCCCGAGGTGTCCGCAGCCCTGTCCGCGGCCAAAGTGGTCGTCCTCGCCGGGCAGGCGTGTCACGCCGACGGGCCGAGACTGGCCGAGTCCGTCGCAGCCCACGTGAGGAACAAGGCTGGCTCGGTGCGGATCCTGCCCCTCGCCCGCCGGGGCAACATCTTCGGCGCCCTGGACATGGGTCTCGCCCCCGACCTGTTGCCCGGGCGGGTCACAGCCGACGACGCAGGAAGGGCGGGATTGGCCGAGTCGTGGGGTGCGCTGCCGACAGCGCGTGGCAAGGACACCCGGGCCATGCTCGAAGGGCTCGACTCGGGCGACATCCGGATGTTGCTCCTGGTCGGCGCCGACCCGATCCGCGATATGCCGGATCCGAGGCAGGCTGCTCTCGCTCTCGAGGCCGCCGAGTATGTCGTGTCCATCGACCTCTTCGTCCACGACTCGAACCGGGAGGCCGATGTCATCCTCCCCGCCTCAGCGTTCGGAGAGAAGGAGGGGACGGCCACCAACATCGAAGGGCGGGTGCAGAAGCTCAACATGCTTTCGCCCGGCCCCGGTCAGACCAGGCCCGACTGGTCGATCCTCGACGACCTGGCCGAACATGCGGGTCGCCCGATCGGTCTCGCCTCCGCCGAGCTGATCGCCAAGGAGGTCTCCACCGTTGCCCCCGCCTATGACGGGATCCTCTGGGACCTTCTCGAGTGGGAGGCACGGGATGGTGCGGTGGTCCCCCTCGGTGGCTCCCAAAGCCTCAAGCACATCCCGGTGGCGGTGAAGGGGACCAAGGCCCCCTCTGCCCCCCTCACTCTCCACGTGGCACGGACCCTCTATGACGACGGCGTGATGATGCGGCATACCGCAACCCTGCACCGGCTTGCCCCCGGCCCTGTTGTGCACCTCAACCCCGAAGACGCCAAGAAGGCAGGAGCGCAGGACGGCCACGTGGTCAAGGTGGTGACCAAGCACGGCGAGGGCGAGTTCACCGCTGTGCTCGACGCCGGCACGCCGCCAGGCGTCGTCTTCGTGCCCTTCAACCAACCCGGGGGCGCTCCCCTCGGAACCGAGGCCGTTGTCCGGGTGACGGCGGTGACCAAGTGACCTGGCCCGAGTTCTGGATCGTCCTGCTCCGGGTGGTGCTCACCTTCGTCCTGCTCATGGTGGTCACCATCATCAATGTCTGGGCGGAGAGGAAGATCCTCGCCGACATGCAGAGCCGGATCGGGCCGAATCGAGCCGGCCCCTTTGGTGTCCTACAGACGGTCGCCGACGGTCTGAAGTTGTTCTTCAAGGAGTCGATCACGCCACGCAGGGCCGAGCTCGGCATGTACCTGCTGGCACCGTTCCTTGCCGTCATCCCCGCGTTCCTGATCTTCATGATGGTTCCCTGGGGCAAGCCTTTCATGATCGGGGAGTACGAGGTGGCCCTCCAGGGCGCCGACCTCAACATCGGCCTGCTCTTCATCCTCGCCATGTCTTCCCTGGCGGTATACGCCGTGGTGCTGGCCGGATGGTCCTCGGGATCTAAGTACCCGCTCCTCGGTGGGGTGAGGGCCACGGCCCAGGCCATCTCCTATGAGGCTGCGATGGGCCTGGCCATGGTCGCCGTGGTCATGTTCTCGGCCACCCAGGGTGATGGCGGCACTCTCTCCCTGGCCGAGATCGTCGAGCGGCAATCGGGCACCTGGGGTGACGCGATCCCGGCGCTTCAGCCGGTTCTCCAGTTCGTGCCTCGTTGGAACATCTTTCCCCAGATCGTCGCCTTCGTGATCTTCTTCCTGGCCATCGTCGCCGAGACCAACCGTGCCCCATTCGACCTTGTGGAGGCGGAGCAGGAGATCGTCGGTGGGTTCCACACCGAGTACTCCGGGATGAGGTTCGCCATGTTCTTCCTCGCCGAGTACGTCAACATCTTCTCGATGTCGGCCATCGCTGCCACCCTCTTCCTCGGGGGTTGGAACGGCCCGACCTTCGACGACGCCCTGCCCGGTTTCATCTCGTCGATCCTCCCCACCGTCTATTTCCTCGCAAAGACTTACTTCATCGTGTTTCTCTTTTTCTGGATAAGGGCCACCCTGCCGAGGCTGCGCTATGACCAGTTGATGCAGCTCGGCTGGAAACGACTCATACCCGGGGCGCTCGGCTGGCTCGTTCTCTCCACGCTTGTGATCGCGTACCGCCAATTCGGGCCACCCTGGAGCTAGTGATGGGTCTGCTCAAGGAGCTCTTCAAGGGACTGCGGGTGACCGGGGGCACGATGGTCCGGACCATTGCCGGCGACGAGTTGGTGACAACGCAGTTTCCCAAGGAGCATCGGGTCAAGCCCCAGCGTTTCCACGGCCGGCATGTCCTCAACCGGTACCCGGATGGTATGGAGAAGTGCATCGGATGCGAGCTGTGTGCCGGTGCCTGCCCGGCCCAATGCATCTATGTCAGAGGGGCGGACAACGACCCCGATCGTCCCACTTCGCCCGGTGAGCGGTTCGGGTTCGTCTACGAGATCAACATGCTGCGCTGCATCTTCTGCGGGCTCTGTGTCGAAGCGTGCCCGACCGAGGCGATCACGATGACCCAGCTCTTCGAGATCTCCACCACCAACCGGTCGGACGGGATCTACACCAAGGAGACCTTGCTGATGGATCGCAACGGCCATGTGCCGCACATGTTCCCCGACGACCAGTTGGCCGATCTCGATGAGTTGGACAGCGCCGACGGCTGGGTTCGGGCAACCGCGCCGTCAGGCGTAGCGGCCTACGAGGGGCTCAAAATGTGGAGGGGCACCCCCGGTCCTGGCGAATGGGAGCCCGAGCCGTCCCAGGAGGAGCGCGACAGGAGCTCCAGGGATGATCGGGGAGTCGATGGTTGAGCCGATCCTCTTCGTTGTGATGGGAATCACCGCCCTGGCCGGGGCGGTGACAGTCGTCATCGCGAAGAACCCGATCTACTCGGCAATGGGACTGCTCGGGACCCTGTTCTCGGTCGCCGTTTTGTACGTCGTCCAGCTCGCCCATCTCGTCGCCGCCGTGCAGGTGATCGTCTACGCCGGGGCGGTGATGACCCTGTTCCTCTTCGTGATCATGCTGGTGGGAGTGGACAAGGAGGAGAACCGCGAGGAGACCCTGCCGCTCCAGCGGGTATGGGTCGGGGCTCTCGCCGGGGTGGTCATCGTCTTCGCCGCGGTCGTCACCTTCGTGGGCGACTTCGACTGGGTTACCGGTGGCACCACCGCGACCGATCCGGAGGCGACAAACGGGACGATCGAGGCGATAGCCGAGCCCCTGTTCACCGATTGGGTCCTTGCCTTCGAAGCAACCGCGTTGCTCCTGACCATCGCCGCCGCCGGAGCCATTGCCCTGGCCCAGTTCCGGAGGAGGAGGACGTGATGGTCCCCGTCGGTTGGTACATGGGCCTTGCCGCAGCGTTGTTCCTCATCGGGGCGCTGGGGATGCTGCTTCGCCGCAACGCCCTGGTCATGTTCATGTGCATCGAGCTCATGCTCAACGCGGTGAACCTGACCCTGATCTCGGCCGGCCGGGCAATGAACGATCTGAACGGCCAGGTGGCGGTGTTCTTCATCCTCGTGGTCGCCGCTGCCGAGGTGGTCGTCGGCCTGGCCATCATCGTTGCCATCTTCCGAAGACGGGCCACAGCCTCGGTCGACGAGTTGAGCGAGTTGAGGGGCTGAGGTTGATGGTTGATCTCGTCTGGCTGGTCATTGCCCTCCCGCTGGCCGGGGCTGCTCTGATTGCCGGCCGACTTCGCCCCTCGGCAACCATCGACGTCGTGTCGTTTCCAGGTAGCGCGGATCAGCACCTCGGGGCGAACAGACGCCGGTCGGCCGGATCGGCCCCGGCGGTGACTCGGACGGCGGGTTCGGATGATTGATCTCGTCTGGCTGGTCATTGCCCTCCCCCTGGCCGGGGCTGCTCTGATTGCCGGCCGACTTCGCCCCTCGGCAACCATCAACGTCGTGTCGTTTCCAGGTAGCGCGGATCAGCACCTCGGGGCGAACAGACGCCGGTCGGCCGGATCGGCCCCGGCGGTGACTCGGACGGCGGGTTCGGATGATTGATCTCATCTGGCTGGTGATTGCCCTCCCCCTTGCCGGGGCCGTGCTGATGCACTTCCTCGGGCGTTACATCGGGGAGCCGCTCAGTGGGTGGCTGGCGTCCGCCGCCATCGGCGGGGCCTTCGTCATCGCAGGCATTGCCGCGATCCCCTTCTTCGAGGGTGGCGAGCACGGGACATACGTCATCCTCTGGGACTGGATGCCGGCGATCGGGGCGAGGCTCGAGCTCCTCTGGGACCCCCTCGCCGCGCTCATGGTCCTCGTTGTCACCGGTGTCGGCACCTTGATCCATGTCTTCGCCATCGGCTACATGCACGGCGACGAGCGCTTCCCCCGTTTCTTCACGTACCTCAACCTGTTCGCCGCCTCGATGCTCACCCTGGTCCTGGCCGGCAACTACGCCATGCTCTTCCTCGGTTGGGAACTGGTCGGTCTCTGCTCGTATCTCCTCATCGGCTTCTGGTTCACCAAGCCCAGCGCGGCCGCCGCCGCCAAGAAGGCTTTCGTGGTCAACCGGATCGGCGACGCCGGGTTCATGGTCGGCCTCATGCTGGTGTTCGCCACCTTCGGGACCCTCTCGTTCAGCGGCATCTTCGAACGTGCCGGCGACGAGCTGACCAGCGGGATGGCCACGGCCATCGGTCTCCTCTTCCTGGTTGGAGCCGCCGGCAAGTCGGCGCAGATCCCGCTGTACGTCTGGCTGCCCGACGCCATGGAGGGCCCGACTCCGGTGTCGGCCCTGATCCACGCCGCCACCATGGTGACGGCCGGCGTCTATCTGATCGCCCGCTCGGCGCCGATCTACGAGTTCACCCCGTTCGCCTCCACAGTCGTGGCCTCCGTCGGCGCCCTCACCGCCCTGTGGGCGGCCTCCATCGCGATGGCACAGCGGGACATCAAGAAAGTGCTGGCCTACTCCACCATCTCCCAGCTCGGCTACATGTTCCTCGCCGTGGGGGCGGCCTCCTATGTCGCGGGTGTGTTCCATCTCATGACTCATGCCTTTTTCAAGGCACTGCTCTTCCTCGGGGCCGGTTCTGTGATCCACGCCATGAGCAACGAGCAGGACATGCACAAGATGGGCGGCCTGTTCAAGAAGATGCCGGTGACCGCGATCACTATGGGGATCGGCACTCTCGCCATCGCCGGCATCCCACCGCTGGCCGGGTTCTGGTCGAAAGACGAGATCCTCGGGGCGACTTTCGCGAGGGGCGGTTGGTACTACGCCCTCTGGATCGTCGGTTTGGTCACCGCCTTGATGACTGCCTTTTACATGACCCGTCAGTGGGTGCTGGTCTTCCTGGGCAAGCCTCGTTGGCGCGAGGCCGCCCATCCCCACGAATCACCCGCGGTCATGACAGTGCCCTTGATCGTCCTGGCCGCATTGTCCGTGGTCGGCGGGCTGGTCAACACTCCGTTCCGCCTGGCTCTCGAGCAGTTCCTCGAGCCGAGCTTCGAGTTGGTCCACTTGCAGCACCCGCCTGAGGGCTGGCCGATGTTCCTCCTCCTCGCCGGGCTCTCGGTGCTGGCCGCGCTGATCGGGCTCGGGGTGGGTTATCTGACCTACCGGGCGCCGAGGGAGCGGTGGCGTGCCTTCGAGGAGGCCTTCCAGCCGCTCTGGGGCACGTGGGAGCAGGCTTACCGCGTCGATGACATCTACGGGAAGGTGCTCGTGGCGCCCGGCAGGACCATGGCAGAGACTGCGGCCTTCGCCGCCGATGCCAGGGTCATCGATGGCGCGGTCAACGGTGTCGGGCGCCTGGCGCGGGATGTGGGCGAATGGGCACGTCCCCTTCAGACGGGCTTCGTGCGGAACTACGGGGTTCTCTTCCTGGGTGGTGCCCTGGTGGTGGTCGTCTGGCTGGTGGCGGGGGGTAGCTGAGTGCTGACGGCCCTGATCCTCCTCCCGGTGGTTGGCGCACTGGTCGTCGCCTTGGTCCCTTCCCGGCGAAGGGAGGTGCATCTCCCGCTAGGCATCGCCCTCTCGGTGATCCCACTCGCCGTGGCCGGCTATCTGTTCTGGGTGTTCGAGCCTGCCGCCGGGTTCCAGCACGTCGAGAGGGCGGTTTGGTACGAGCCCTGGGGCATCAATTGGTACCTGGGGGTCGACGGTATCTCACTCCCCATGGTGGTCCTGACTGCGCTGCTGGTCCCGATAGCCCTCGGAGCTTCCACGACCATCACCAATCGGACCAAGGAGTTCATCGTCTACACGCTCTTTCTCGAGGCAGGGATGATCGGCGCGTTCCTCGCCCTCGACCTGTTCCTGTTCTTCGTCTTCTTCGAGGCGATCCTCGTCCCGATGTACTTCATCATCGGGATCTGGGGCGGGGAGCGCAGGATCTACGCCGCGGTGAAGTTCTTCCTCTACACCGCTTTCGGCTCAGCCCTGATGCTGGCCGCGATCATCGCCCTCGCCTACAACCACAACGCACAGTTCGGGTTCACCTCGTTCGCCTTGAACGACTTGATGAACCTGGATCTCTCCCCGGGTGCGGAGGGCTGGCTCTTCACCGCATTCGCCATCGCATTCGCCATCAAGGTCCCCCTTTTCCCGTTCCACACCTGGTTGCCTGATGCCCATGTCGAGGCGCCAACGGCGGGCTCGGTCCTGCTGGCGGCCGTCCTGCTGAAGCTCGGCACCTACGGACTGCTTCGCTTCAACCTCAGCCTCTTCCCCGAGACGTCCGTGGACGCGGTCCCGATCATGGCGGTTCTGGCAGTGGTCGGGATCCTCTACGGGGCGGTCGTCGCCATCGTCCAGCCCGACCTCAAGAAGTTGGTCGCTTATTCGTCGGTCAGCCACCTCGGCTTCATCGTGCTGGGAACCTTCGCTCTCACCTCCGGCGGGCTTCAGGGCGCCGTCATCCAGAACCTGAACCACGGGCTGACCACCGGCGCGCTGTTCCTCCTGGTCGGGATGATCTACGACCGTCGTCACACCAAGAAGATCGCCGACTTCGGCGGGCTGCAGAAGGTGATGCCGGTCTTCGCCGGCTTCTTCCTGTTCATGACCTTTGCCTCGATCGGGCTCCCCGGGCTCAACGGTTTCGTGGGCGAGTTCCTGGTGCTGATCGGCAGCTATCCCACGCTTCCCACCTTCGCCATCCTCGCTGCCGGCGGGGTGGTCCTGGCTGCCATCTATCTGCTCTGGGCGTATGAGCGGGTGTTCACCGGGGTGCCGGACAAGGAGGAGAACTCGATCCTCACCGATCTGTCGGCCCGCGAGATCGGGCTGCTCGCCCCTCTGGCCGCACTGATCGTGGTGATCGGGCTGTACCCGGCTGTGGTGCTCGACAAGATCACGCCGTCGACCGAGGCGGTCCTCGATCACATCGAGGAGCAGACCGACTTCGTGATCCCCGAACCGGGCCGCATCGCCGACGTCGTGGTGGTGGGAGACGCCGAATGATCCCGACGCCCGAGATCTCGTGGATCGCCGTGGCCCCGGACCTCGCGCTGGCGCTCGGAGCCGCCCTCATCCTCCTCGTCGACGTCCAGTGGAAGCCACCGGCCCGGGTCCTGGGCTGGGTGGTGGGAGTGGCGTTGGCCGTGGCGGCAGGTTTCTCGGTGCTTCAGTGGTTCCAGGCGGGCGATGCGATTGCTGCCGGTGACAACGAGAGCCTGATCGCCTTCTCCGGCCTGATCATCGTCGACGGGTTCGCCGTCTTCGCCAGGCTGGCCCTCCTGGTGGCCACGGCGCTTGGTGTGACCGCCGGCTGGAGATTCGTTGTCGGCCTGGGACGACGCGGCGCCGAGGCACTGGCGTTGGTGCTCCTGGCAACGGCAGGCTTCTCCTTGATGGTGGCCTCCAACAACCTGATCATGCTCTTTCTCGGGCTCGAAGTCGGGTCGATCGCCCTCTACGTGCTGGCCGGACTGGCCAGGGAGCGCCCCGAGTCTGACGAGGCGGCGATCAAGTACTTCCTCCTCGGCTCCTTCGCCTCTGCGGTCTTCGTCTACGGGGTCGCTCTCATCTACGCAGGGACACGACAGTTCGAGATACTCGAGATCCGCTCATATCTCGGCGACTTCATCGTGACGAGCCCGGCAGTGATCTACGTGGGGATCGGGCTGGTGATCGCCGGCCTCGGCTTCAAGGTCTCCGCAGCCCCGTTCCATTCCTGGGCGCCTGACGTCTACCAGGGGGCTCCTGCGGGACTCGTCGGCTACATGGCGTCGGTCGCCAAGGTGGCGGGGTTTGCCGCCATCGTCCGGGTCCTTCTCACCGCGTTCGAGGACCTGGATGCGACTTGGCTCCCGGTGGTGGCCGGGATCTCAGCCCTATCCATGCTGGTCGGCGCCTTCCTCGCGTTGGTCCAGGGTGACGTTCGCCGCATGCTCGCCTACTCCGGCGTGGCCCACGCCGGCTTCATCATGACCGGCGTGGTGGGCGGGTCGACCGATGGTGTCCTCGTCTATCTGGCGGTCTACGCGGTGCAGCTGGTGGGGGCGTTCGCCGTCGTGGCGGTGGTGAGCGGGCCGGACGGCGGAAGGTCGGGCATCGACGAGTACCGGGGTCTCGCCCGACGAAGCCCGCTGCTTGCCGCCTCGTTCGCCATCCTCCTTCTCGGCATGGGGGGCCTCCCCCTGACGTCGGGTTTCATCGCGAAGTTCGGGGTGTTCACTCAGGCCTGGGCCAGCGGGTTCGAGTGGCTCGTCATCCTGGCCGTGGTGGCATCGGTGGTGGCGCTCGCCTTCTACATCCGGGTGATCGTCGTGATGTACATGGACGACCCGGGTGATGCGGCCGAGGTGTCGGTTGGGCCGGCCGGGTGGGTGTTGGCGGTGGCTGTCGCAGCGACAATCCTCTGGGGCATCTTCCCGACGTCGCTTCTCGATCTCGCAGCCGATGCCCTCCCGCTCTAAGCCCGCGCTCCTCGCGGGTCTCACCACCTTCCTCGTCCTGGCCATGGGCGGGCCGGCCCTGGCCGCAGAGACCGCCTCCTCTGAGCTGGTGATCATCAGAGAGGGCGACGTCGTCGAAGGTGATCTCTACGCCACGGGGGTGCGGGTCCTGATCGAGGGCGAGGTGGAGGGTGACCTGGTCGCCTTCGCCGCCGAGGACATCACCATCACCGGTCGGGTTGCGGGCAGTGTCCTCGCCGTGGCGCCGTCGGTGAAGGTGGAGGGCGATGTCGGTGGCTCGCTCCGGGTGTCCGCCACCGACCTGAGTGTCTCGGGCTCCATTGGCTCCGACCTGGTGGGCGCGGTGGTCAGCGGCGATCTGGACTCGGGCTCCAATGTGGGGGGCGAAGTGCTGATCTGGGCGCTCGCCATGGAGGCGTCGGGAACCATTGGCGGCGATCTCGGAGGCACCCAGCGCAGGCTGGATCTGGAGGGAAGCGTTGGCGGCGATGTCGATGTCAGCGTGGGTCGACTCACGGTGACCGGCCCCCTGGAGGTCGCGGGGGACTTCGGCTACAGGTCATCGGTCGAGGCCGAGGGCCTCGACCAAGCGTCGGTCGGTGGTGTCGTGTCCCAGAAGAGCCCATTGCCCCCGAACATCAGGGTTCGCGCCCTGGGGCTACTCGCCAAGGTGCTGACCATCCTCTCGCTGACGATGGCGGCTGTCCTGGTTGCCTGGGGCTGGCCGGAGCGGACCAAGCGAGCCACCCGGCTGGTTCGAGGTCGCACATTGAGATCATGGGGATATGGTGCCCTCGTAGTTCTCTCGCCACTCCTGCTCGCGGCCGTTGCCGCCCTGCTGGTGGGGCTCGCCCCGGCCTCGGCCAGCTTCCCGCTTCTCGCCATCTTCATCCCGCTGATCATGGTGGCGACGGGCATGGTCCTCCTGCTCGCACTCGTCGCCGGAGTCCCTTCCGTGCACGCCCTGGGGGAGATGATGCCGGGGAGACTCGGGATGTTCGGATCGATCCTGGCCGGTTCGGCGGTGGCGGGGATCGTGTGGCTGGTGCCGCTCGTCGGCTGGCTCGTGCCGCTTCTCGTCTTGCCGCTCGGTCTGGGGGGGTGGATGCTCTCGTTTCGGGTCGAGCCGGAGCCCGAGCCGGAGCCGGTGGATGACGGCGCCGTCGCCTAGTCGGGCATCTTCGCCCAACCTCGCCACATTCGGCGACAGCTCAAATAACGTTGTGGCGAGATGAGCCGTCTCACCGACCAGTACCGGCGTCCGATCCACGACCTGCGCATCTCGGTCACCGATCGGTGCAACTTCCGCTGCACCTACTGCATGCCGAAGGAGCTCTTCGGGAAGGATCACGAGTTCCTGCCGAGAGACCAGCTTCTCAGCTTCGAGGAGATCTCCACCCTGGTCGGTTTGTTCGTCGCCCGCGGCGTGGAGAAGGTGCGGATCACCGGTGGGGAGCCGCTGCTCCGCAAGGATCTGGAGAAGCTCGTCGGGATGCTCAAAGCGATCGACGGGGTCGACGACCTGACCCTGACCACCAACGCATCGCTCCTAGTGAGAAAGGCCCGGTCTCTGGCGGCGGCCGGCCTGGATCGGGTGACGGTCAGTCTCGACGCACTCGACGACCCGACCTTCCAGAGGATGAATGACGTCGGCTTCCCGGTGACCGCCGTCCTGGAGGGAATCGATGCGGCCGCGGAGGCCGGTCTCGGTCCGATCAAGGTGAATGCGGTAGTGCAGCGAGGCGTCAACGAGCACGCGGTCGTCGACCTCGCCCGGCATTTCAAGGGCTCGGGGCACATCGTGCGCTTCATCGAGTACATGGATGTGGGCACGACCAACGGCTGGCGTCTCGACGACGTGGTGCCAGCCGAGGAGATGGTGGCAGCCATCGACGGGGTCTTTCCGCTCGAGGCGATCCCGCCCAACTACCCCGGCGAGGTGGCCAATCGCTTCCGCTATCGGGACGGTGATGGGGAGGTGGGGATCATCGCCTCGGTCACCAAGCCTTTCTGCGGGTCGTGCACCCGCGCCCGCATCTCCGCCGAGGGGATGCTGTACACCTGTCTCTTCGCTTCGGCGGGAACCAGTCTGCGGGATGCGATGCGCGCCGGTGACGATGTGGGGGCGATCGTCGACAGCGTATGGTTGCAGCGGGCCGATCGGTACTCAGAGATCCGCTCCTCGCAAACGGTGAGTATCGGCTCCCGTGTGGAAATGAGCTACATCGGCGGTTGAGAGGTCACCGCGTTCTCGCTCGTGACTCGGGCCGTCCTCCGGCCACCTGAGGCCAACCGGTACCCGGCCCAGATCAGGGTGACCGCCGCCAGGAGCGACAGGGCGAAGGCACTGCTTTCCCCCAAAGCCAACCCGGTGCCGCCAGAGGCTGCCGCGAAGGTGCCGCCGACGATGAGGAGATTGCCCCAGACGATGCGGCGATTCGTCCTCCAGAAGCGAAACACGCTGACCAGAGCCAGGATGATGAGGATTGTGGCGCCCATCGCGCCGCCGATGATTGCGAACAAGCGTGGCCCGAAGCCTGAGGCGAAGACATCGTGGGGGACTCCCGACTCTGGCAACGGGTTGGCGAAGGGCACCGTCGCGGTCAGCGTGGTCGAGATCGCAGCGAAGGCCCCGAGAGCGATTGCCATCGCATGACCCGATCGTCTCCCCACCACCACGAACATCGATCCGAGCGCGAGGAACGGGATATTGAGGATGGCGCCGAAGAGGTAGAAGCTCCGATAGATGGGGCCGGTCCAGCCGAGCGTGATCCCGACGTAGAAGGCCCAGGTCGCGATGGCGAACATCGTCATGCCCGTCCCGTAGGCAGCGATGTGGGGGCGAGGACGGCGTCGATAATCGAGCCAGAGGTCGATGGAGAATGCGGTGGCGGCGAGGGCGGCTAGGAGAGCCAGAGCCGAATCCATGATCGGAGCCTAGATCCGGCCGCGACCGGAACGGCTGACTGGGGACGACCCTCCCCACCTCATCCGGGGTATATCCGGGCGTCGGTGGCGCGCACACGGCACAACTGGCCGACCTGGTAGATCGGCCGGGGGCCGATGCGGGCGCGGACCCTGGTGCCGCCATCAAGGGCGACTGTGACCAACTGGTCGTGCCCGAAGAACTCCGAGCCGGCGATGACCGCGTTCGGCGTCTCGCCGAGAGAGATCTGGACGTTCTCAGGTCGAAAGATCACCGACACCCGCCCGCTCAGATCCGTCTCGAACGTGCCGACAAGGGTGTCCACCCGTCCATTGCCCGCCTCGGACTCGAGGACGTCGGCATCGCCGAGAAATTCGGCGATCCAGGGATCCGCGGGGTTTGCATACAGATGGGCAGGCGTGTCGGCCTGGAGAACCCGCCCCTCCCTCATGACCGCGACGATGTCCGAGGTTGCCAGGGCTTCCTCCTGATCGTGGGTCACGAAGACCGCAGTCGTGCGGGCCTCGGTGAGGATCACCCGAAGCTCCCGTCGGACCCGGTCCCTCAGACTGGCATCGAGGTTGCTGAACGGCTCATCGAGAAGGATCACCTCCGGCTTCGGTGCGAGGGCACGGGCGAGGGCAACTCGCTGTTGCTGGCCGCCCGACAGCTCGTTCGGCATCCTCTCTTCCATACCGGTGAGACCGACCAGCTCGAGGACGTCTCCGACCCTCGGCGCCCGATCTACTTTGGGAAGGCCGTAGCCGACATTCGAAGCGACCGTCATGTGCGGGAAGAGGGCATAGTCCTGGAACACCATGCCGACCCTCCGCTTCTCGGGCGGGACGAACCGGCCGTCGTCGAGAACCGTCCGCCCGTGGATCTCGACCGAGCCTCCGGCACTCTCGAACCCGGCAATGACGCGCAGGGCGGTGGTCTTCCCGCAGCCGGAGGGGCCGAGCAGCGTGACGATCCCCCCTTCCCAGACATCGAGGCTGAAATGATCGAGCGCGACCACCTCGCCGAAGGACCTGGTCAGGTCGCGGGCGCGGATGGCCAGACGGTCAGTCGCTGAGCTCACGGGTCATCACCACGAACAAGGGCACGATAGAGGCCACCAACAGGACCAGCCCCGCCGCCGACGCTCGGGTCAGGAATCCCTCCGCCGTCGAGCTCCATATTCGGATTGCGAGGGTCTCGAACCCGTTGGGCCTCAGGAGGAGCGTCGCCGGCAGCTCCTTCATCACACTGAGGAAGACGAGTGCCGTGCCGGCAAGCAGCCCGGGGAGGGCGAGGGGAAGGGTCACCCTCAGCAGCGTGGCCACCGGGCCGTGCCCGAGGCCACGCGAGGCATTCTCGAGATCTGGGCTGGCTCGTCGCAGTGAGTCCTGGATCGATCCGGCTGCCTGGGGAAGGAAGATCGCCACATAGATGATCACGAGGAAGATCAGTGTCTGATAGAGCGGTCGAGCCCATTGCAGGGCAAAGCCGACCGCGGCGACCCCGACGGTGATGTGCGGCAGCGAGTATGTCCCCCAGACCACCGACTCGACCCAACCCGAGAGACGACCGGGTCGGCGGGTGACGACCATTGCCACCGGGAACGCTGCGATGGCGATCACCAGGGCGGCGACGAGGGCCAAAGCCAGGGAGCGGAATGCCTCGGTCGCCAGGGTGCCCCCGATCGCCTGCCCGAACGCCACACCTCGCATGACGGTCGCAGTCATCACGTAGATCGGGATCCCCAGGGACACGAAGGCGTAGACAGCCAACAGCCCGAGCGATAGCACCAGGCCGGAACGTCGTGGCGAGATCAGCCGCCGAAGACGGGGGGGTCGTTGCGAATGCATCATCGCCCGGCTCCGGTGCCTGCGTTCGACGACCAGGATCACGATGGCCAGCGCCATCAGGATCAGAGAAAGGGTCGCCGAAGGGCGTCGGTCGAGCTGTCCCCGATAGAGGGTGTATATCGCCCTGGTGAAAGTGTCATAGCGAAGAAGGGACACGGCCCCGAAGTCGGAGACCGTGTACAGGCCGACGAGGAGCCCCGACGAGACCAGGGCGGGCCTGAGCTGAGGAACCGTGACGGTGGCAAACACCCGCCAACGCCCCGCGCCGAGACCCGTCGCCGCTTCCTCGGTGGCGGGGTCGATTGCCCTGAGCCCGGGGATGATCGTGAGGTGTGCCAGCGGAGCGGTGAAGATGGACAGGATCAGCCACGACCCGACGCACCCGTACGGCGTCGGGACCTCGAAGAGGACCCCGGACGGGCCGGTGGCGGCGATCAAGCTCAGGGCAGCCACGTA
>JBFYOJ010000111.1:0-5291 GCA_041303885.1 Acidimicrobiia bacterium
CTTCCGATCTGCTACCCGGACCGAACGCTGGGTAGCCGGGCAGGTCGAGTTCCTCGCACGGTTCGAACCAGCCGTGCTGGCCACACACGACGCCAGGGGCGAGCGTTGCGTTGAACACGGCGCGGGCCCGGACGCTCCCTTTGGGCGTGGTGATCTCCACCCACTGCCCTTCGGCGATGCCTCGCGTGGTTGCCGTTTCCGGGTGCAGCTCGACCTGTGGATCCGGCATGTGGCGACGTAGGTTGGCTATCTGGCGGTGTTGCGTCTCGCAGAAGTAGAGAGACTTCGCACAGGTGAGTACGAGAGGTAACTCGTTGGCGAGGTCGGGACGCGAGCGGGGACTCAACGCAGGCTCGGTAAATGAAGGGATCGGCAGCTGGCCAATGTCGAGGAAGGCCTCCGCATAAAGCTCGATCCGTCCCGTCGGGGTGTCAAACCCGGCCGGGACGCCGCGGTGGCCGACCGCCGCATACTTCCGGTGGTGGGTCTCCAACGGCAGTGAGACCCCCGCAGGATTGTCGCGCAGCTCCTGGAGCGTCACCCCGCTCGGCTCCAGCTGGTGTTCCCAGGCGACGTCGACGTCGCCGCCGAAAAAGTGATCACCGAGTCCGAGCCGGGTCGCAAGGTCGAAGATGATCCCCATGTCCGAACGTGCCTCACCCACCGGGCGCACCAGTGGGCGACGCAGCTGCACCAGCGACTGGGCCTCCTGGGAGACCTCGAATCCGATCTTGAGGCCCTCGGCCTCGAACGCAGCGGTAACCGGCAGGACAATGTCGGCTTGTTCGGCGGTCGGGCCCATGAAGTGGTCCAGATGAACGTGGAAGGCGAGCGCCTGCAGCGCGTCCCGGCCTCGGGCACTGTCACCGTGGGCCATCACGAGATTCGACCCGAAGCTCACCAGCCCCCGCGCTCGGTACGGACGGCCGTCGAGCACAGACGTGTAGAAATCCTCCCCCGTGACGAACCCGAAGCGAGCCGGGCCGAGGGGTCGGTCGTCCACGCCGATCGCCTTCGCCCACTGCGCCGAGTCGAGCAGTTCCGCCCCGGTGATGGGATTCGACGGGACAGGCGTGAACAGCACGTTGCCGCCCGGATCGTCAAGGCAGCCAGTCAGCGCGTAGAGCACATTGACGGCTCGGATGATCTGGGTCGTGTCGCTGTGCTGCTCGAGGCCGCTCCACGTGTAGAACGCGACCGGGCGGTGCTCCCACAGCATCTGGGCGGCACGTTCGATCTCGACGGCAGGAACGCCGGTGATCTCCTCGGCGATCGCCGGCGACATGGCACGGCACTGCTCGGCCAATAGGTCGAAGGCCGACCGGCAGGTCACCTCCCTGTCGGCCGTCGCTACCTCGACCGTCCCGACCAGGGCCAGCCGCTCGTGGTCCGCGATGTCGGTGCCGCGGGCGGCTGGGTCGACAACGACGGGCTGCCCGGCGACCTGGTCCCAAGCGACGTAGTGGCCCGGGTCGCCGCTGGGAGTCAGGTCGTTGGCGCGCAGGAACCGCCCGGTGTCGGTGCGGACCAGAAGGGGGCCGCTGGTCCACCGTCGGACGAACGGATCGTCGTACCAGCCACGCTCGATCATCACGTTCGTGATCGCAAGCGCCAGAGCGGCGTCGGTGCCTGGACGCACCCGCAGCCAGGGATCCGCCTGGCTGGCGAATCCGGCCCGGCGAGGGTCAACCACGACCAGCTTCGCCCCACGGCGCAGCGCTGCCCTCGTCGCCGTGGCGTGGGCAAGCCGCGACACCCACGGGTTGTAGCCCCAGAACAGGATGCATCCGGCACGGTCGAGATCAGGCATGAACTGGCCGGGCACCGGCGCCCCGTACGTGTACAGCGATGCAAGATGGCGTCCCCACCCACACAGCTCCATCGACACGACGAAGTTCGGGCTGCCGTAGGCACGCTGAAGACGCTGGATCCAATCGACACTGTCGACGATCGCCGAGGTCGAGGGCGACACCGAGCTGAAAACGACCGATTCGGGGCCGTGATCGCGGGCCAGCGCTCGGAGCCGTTCGGCGACGGTGTTCAGTGCCTCGTCCCAGCCAATACGATGCCAGCCGGGATCAGACGCGCCCTTCGGGGCGGTGCGCTTCAGCGGGTGCTGCAAGCGGTCGGGATGGGCGGAGATCTCCGCCGCCGCCTTGCCCTTGACGCACAACGCCTTTCCCGTCGGGTGCGACGGGTCGCGCGACAGCGCAAACGTCCCGCTCGTGACGGTCGCCTGCGCCCCGCACCGCGACACGCACAACGGACAGAAGGTGGCCACCTCGGTCTCAGTCGGTACACCAACGACCATTCGTTGCTCCCTCGCGTATCCGGCGCCCCCGAGTCGGAAGAGGACGAACACCCCTCCGGCCGGTGTCTATCGATCGTACACAGGCACCCGACGCGTCTGGGCGCGCAGAACGACATCACCGCCGCGCTCCCACGGCAAGCAGATCCGGCGATCCCGCACGCATCGGGATATGCCCGAGTAGGGGCGGGCTCTGTCCTGGAGTCGGGGAGTTGTCAGGGACCGTTGCTTTAGGGCCGTTCAACTCTGTTACGCCGTGTATTGCTGACGTACCCTGAGTGGGTAGATAGCGATGGCCCTCAACTCGCCCGGAACCGAACAGCGGATCGGCGTGGCTTCCGGCCGGCTGTGGTGGACACATGATGGGGACGACCTCGTGGCAGGGAAATATCGGATTCGTTTCTTAGGACCCGGACAGTGGGAGACGACCTGTCGAGGACGGTTCTTGCGTCTCGACACACGACGATCGATGGCACTCGCCATGGCGGAACACCATCACCGCGAAATCCAACGCATTCAACAGATCACGCGGTGGGGGTTGGCGGCCCTGGCCTCACTATTGGCCGCGGCGGTGGCTTGGCACTGGATCTCCGCGCCGTTAGGCCTCGCCCTATTCGCAGCTGCGGCTGGGGCACTCCTCGGCTCTGTGGCTCGGTGCGTGGCCGCTATCACCCGAAGTCTTCTCGATCCATACCGCCAGAGGGAGCCATGGGAGCCTCCCGACTGGTGGAATCCCCACGTGTTCCGGTAGAAGGGGAACTTCGATGTGGCCGATTGTCATGGGTGGCTGGTCCGAGCGTCCTCGCTCGTCTGCGATGATCGGAGTTGTCACACCGAGGAGATGAAGTGGCACAACCTGGATCGGACCTGCAAAGACTTCTCGTCAGTCACACGGAGGCGTGGAACCGGCACGACCTCGAGACTCTGATGAGCCTTTTCGCCGAAGACTGCGTGTTCGAAGCATCGGGAGGTGATGAGGTCTGTGGAAAGCGGTATCAGGGTTACAGGGAGGTCAAGGAGGCGTTTGCCGAGGTTCTCGAATCGATGCCCGACGCCCGTTGGGGCAACGGACGCCATTACAGCCTCGCTCCCGACTATGGAGTGTCCGAGTGGACCCTCACCGGCACCCTGTCCGACGGACGACGTCTCGAGGTCAACGGCTGCGACTTCCTGACTGTGCGTGACGGAAAGATCGTCAGCAAAAACTCCTATCGCAAGCACCGACCACCGATCGGGGTCTAGGCGAACGCTCGAGCGGACTATTCCCCGAAGGCGGCGGCGAACTGGAGGCGGGCCTTGGCCGTGGGCATCAGGCTGCCGTGACCCAAGTGGTTACCCGAAGCATCGGTCGGGCTCACCCACCGGCGCACATGGTCGCTTCGGACGAGAAGCTCGACCATCTCGTCGAATCGCGATCTCGAAAGCTCCGGGTGGGCGTTGAGCACCTGGCTGTAGGCGCTGTGGGCGACGTCCATGTCACCGCGGTCCGTCGACTCGAGGATCGCCCACAGGACGTCTCTAAACACCGGTTGCTGCATCAGTTCTTCCTTTCCGGTGTGTGTCTCATGGCGGTCAGACTAAGACCGGGCAAGTGGCGATGGGTGGCAATCCCGGGTCGAATTCTTGGTGATTCATCGCGGGGGCCAGGGTGCCTGTATCGCCTCTCCGACCTCGTGGAAATGTCTCTCCAGGGAGGTGGCGTAGTCGAAGGCGCCGGTGTTCCTGAGACGGAGGGCGACCCGGCCGAAGTAGTCACCCAGCTTCATCGGGTCGGCGTCGTGCGGGTCAAGCCATCCATGACCGGGCTGCGGTGGTGGGGCATCCTCGCCACGACTTCGGATGAACATATGGATCCATCCATACGACGCCGCGTCGATGAGGCGGTGTGTGGTCGGCGAATGCCGTTCATGGGAGCAGGCGTAGACGAAGCGTTGGAGCTCGTCAGGCTCCAGCGCATCCTCGGGACGAAGCGGTCGTTCGCTCATGCTCGCGTTCCGAGCCCACACTCTAGATCTTGGGTCTCAGGGCGGTCGGGCAAGGGGTCGTCAGTTGTTCTTTCGCACGCTGGTCCAGAGAAGAACTGCGCCGAGGAGGACGGCGCCGGCGCCCCACCAAACCCACGCCCGGTCTCCAGTCATGACACTTTCCGGGGCGAAGGACACGTCGAGACCCTGGAGAATCCAGACTGCTCCTACGAGGATCAAAACCACCCCGACCGCGAGCCTCAGCTGTCGCATCCCGCGAACCTAGCTCTTGACATAGCGATGCGAACCTGCGGATAATCCGGCGCACATGAAGACGAGCCAACCCTCGGTCGACGGCGTCGCCTCGCGGCGCTTCTTCGGGTTCGTCTATTTCGGCGCCTAGCGCCGATTCACCTCACCCCCGCGCTACTCCGTACCCTTCCATCAGTCCGACGCGCCGAGGCGAAACCCCATGAACGACATACCAGATTCGAATCCAAGTGACATAGAGCAGATCCGCGACGACATCGACCGGATCGACGCCGACATCCTCAAGCTCCTCGCCGAGCGGAAGGCGCACAGCCTCCGCATCGCGAAGGAGAAGGGCATCCACGACCGCCCATCCCGCGACCAGTCGCGTGAGGAGGATCTCATCTCCGACCGGATCGCGGCCGGGATGGACCACGACCTCGACTCCGGGCTCGTCAATCGTGTCTGGAGGGAGATCGTCAACGACTCGGTTCGGATCCAACAGGAATACCTGGGGCGCGCCGAGGGCCCGGACAAGCCTGTGACGGTCGCCATCCAGGGCATCGAAGGCTCGTACAGCCAGCTGGCCACTCAGCAGTTCTTCGCCGCCAAGGGAGTCGAGGTCTCCTATGTGAGGGCCCAGACCTTCGCCGATGCCGTGGCCGCCGTCCAGCGTGGTGAGGCCGATGTCACGGTGCTGCCGATCGAGAACACGACCTCCGGTGCAATCTCCGAGGTCTATGACCTACTGCTCAACAGCCAGCTTCACT
>JBFYOJ010000112.1:0-6525 GCA_041303885.1 Acidimicrobiia bacterium
GGTGACAGGCTCGACGAGCTGGTGAACGGGATCATCCCCAAGGCAGTCGAGCTCCGTCGCCTCCTTCACCGCCACCCAGAGCCATCGCATCAAGAGCACCAGACCACGGCTCTGATCGCGGCGTCGCTCGACGAGAACGGCGTCACATACGGCAATCGGCTCCCGAAGACCGGGTTATGGGTGGACCTGGGCCCCAATCCGCCGGTCGCCTTCCGCGCCGACATCGACGCCCTCCCCATCCAGGAGCCGGAGGACAACGTCCCCGTGTCACAGAACGCGGGGTGGATGCACGCCTGTGGGCATGACGCCCATGCCGCCATAGCCTTCGGGATCGCCCTGGCCCTGCGCCGGATCGATCCACCGGTGGGGGTACGGGTGATCTTTCAGCCTGCCGAGGAGTCCTGGCCTGGGGGGGCCGCCGAGCTCGTGGCGGAGGGCCTTGTGGACGGCATGAAGGGAATCCTTGCGTTTCACGTCGACCCTTCCCTCGAGACGGGAAGGGTGGGAAGCCGGGTCGGGGCGATCACCGCAAGTGCCGACAGCATGACGATCGTCCTCGAGGGACCGGGTGGGCACACGGCCAGACCACACCAGACTGTCGATTTGATCTCGGATGCTGCCCGCCTGGTGCACGAGTTGCCCGGGGCCCTGCGACGGACCATCGACGCACGAAGCCCGCTCACTGTTGCCTTCGGCTCGATTCAAGGAGGGCGCTCCGGCAACGTCATACCGACCAGGGTCGAGCTACGGGGGACAGCCCGAACCCTCGATCGAAGCCTGTGGGAAGTGCTCCCCGGGCTGATGGACAAGGCAATCGGCAGCCTGCTGGCCCTGTCGGGCGCCAAATACACCCTCGACTATGACCAGGCCATCCCCCCGGTTGTCAATGACGAGGCCGTCGTGCGCGCGGCAACAGCGGGAATCGTCGAAGCCCTCGGGCGGGAAACCGTCGTGCCTGCCGAGCCGTCGATGGGTGGTGAGGACTTCGCCAACTACCTGGCGATCACGCCGGGAGCGCTGCTCCGACTGGGCTCGACGAGCAGGGGCGCCGACCTCCACTCGCCGGGATTCGTCCTCGACGAGGCGAGCATCGGCTTCGGGGTGAGAGCCGGTGTTGCCGCCCTGCTCGGGCTGGTGGAGGGTCTATGACCCTGCCGATCCCATCGTCGGTACCATCTCCCGCCCCATGACCCCCGAGACGGCACCTCCCTACGAGCCTCACATTGGCGAGACCCGCCAGTACTGGCGTGACATCATCCTGGGGGTCAACGATGGCCTCGTATCGATGTTCCTGCTCGTAGTCGGGGTGGTCGGTGGCGGGCTCAACGCCGAACAGGTCCTCTTGACCGCCCTTGCCGGCGCGGTGGCCGGTTCCATCTCGATGGCGGCCGGCGAGTACCTCGCCACGAAGTCCCAGGATGAGGTCCTCGAAGCAGAGCTGAAGCTGGAGCGAGTCCATATCCGTGACCACCGGGGTCAGGAGTTGGATCAGCTTCGGGAGATGTTCGCCGACATGGGGATACATGAAGACGACGTGGAAGGCATCGTGGCCGCCTTCGACCGCTCCGACGAGGCCATCCTCAACGCAATGAAGGCGCTCGAGTTCGGGCATACCGAGTCGGAGCGGCGGTCGCCATACCGGGCAATGCTCGCCTCAGGTGCGCTCTTCCTGGTTGGTTCGCTCCCCTCCATCCTCCCGTTCCTGGTATTCGAGTCGTCCAGGACAGCGCTGATCTGGGCAACGGTCCTCGCCATGACCGGCCTCTTCATCGTCGGTGTGGTCAAGGCTCGTGTGGCGAGGCACAACTGGTTCAAGGCCGGAATGGAGAACCTCGTCGTAGCCGGTGTCGGAGGTCTGCTCGCATGGTGGATCGGTGACGCCGTCGGAACCGCCCTGGTCTGATATTCGGGCGCACAGTCTGGTTGCTTGCAAGTGCTTGCAATTGCTAGCAGCTTGCTGTATACTTACAGGTAGTGAACGAGAGCAAGCACACCGATCTCGGCGCTTTCATCCGACAGCAGCGCGAAAGGGCAAACCTCTCCCTGCGCCGGTTGGCCGACACGGCCGGAATCTCCAACCCCTATCTATCCCAGATAGAGCGAGGAATTCGAAAGCCGTCGGCAGAGATCCTGAGCCGGTTGTCTCGGGCGCTCGAGATCTCGGCGAACTCGCTGTATTCCATGGCGGGGTTCCTCGACGAGGACGTGAAGTCGCCGACGATCACCGATGCTGTCGACGCCGACGATCGGTTGAGCCCGAGTCAGAAGAAGTTGCTACTCGACATGTACAGAGCGCTGGTCCAGTCCAATGGATCGGCCGACACGGAAAAGGAGTGATCATGGAGACCAAGATTCTCTATGCAGCCGTTGGCGCCCCCGTGGTTGCCGCCCGCAAGATGGGTGAGAAGGTCACCGACCTCCGCACCAAGTTGAGCGAAGAGGCAACCGAATACGGGAAGGTCGCCGAGAAGGCCATCGACACGTGGGCTGTCGAGGGCGAGAAGGTCGTCGGTCGAATCACCGACGGAAAGGTCGTGGACGAGATCGCCGCCAAGGTGGACCTCGACCAGGCCAAGGAGCAGGTCGGCAAGCTGCGCGACCAGCTCGAGGACATGCTGGCCACGTGGCGCAGCTCGTTCCGCCCCGAGAAGGTATCCGGGACGATCGCCGAGAAGGTAGAGGTCGTCGAGACCAAGGCCCCTGCGAAGAAGGCCCCGGCCAAGAAGCCGGCCACTCGCAAGCCGGCTGCCAAGAAGACCGGCACCAAGGCTTCTGCTGCGAAGACCACCAGGTCTCCCGCAGCGAAGGCGAGCCCTGCGAAGCCCGCCTCGGCTCCGGCCGAGAAAGCTTCCTAGAGCTCACTCCTCCTCACACGGCAGAGGGGCCCTTGCGGGCCCCTCTGCTTTTCATGCCGACGGACTCTGGCCGAATGGCTCCTCTCGAAGTGTCGGTCTCTCGGAGCCCGGGCTACTGGGGACCGGGCCCGATCGAGGCGTGGTCGTCGGCCAAACAGAAGCCCCCCGCTGCCGTCACAGGCTCGGGTCGAGCTCCTTCGCCGTCTCGATCCAATTCTCGACCATCGACTCTGTGGGGAGACGTCGTACCACTCTGGCGTCTCCGTCCATGCCGATGATCTTGGCGAGCAGCGCAGTCGGGTTGCGTCTGCGGAGATCGCGCAGGGTATCGACGCCGGCGGTGACCAGCAGCTCTGCATACTCGGCGCCCACACCCTTCACGCGGAGTAGATCCGAGTGGTTGACCCATTGCTGGAGGTCGCGGGAGTCGATACCGGTGGCGCTTGCCAGGTCGGTTCGATCCTTGCGGTTGGCGGCAGCTTCGATCAACCCCTTGCTCGTCCGCACCCCTGCTTTGCGCAACTTGGTGGCGTCCTTGAGACCGATGCCTGCCACCTGGTCGATACGAGCCATATGCCTTTCTGATCCTTGAGAGAACAGCGGCGCGACTCTATACCGAATCGATCAGCCGATACCCGGGTGCTTGGGGCGAAGTTCCACGACATCGGTCTCGGTGTCGACGTCCCTCGGGGCGAGGTCGGAGAACCAGACCTCGTTGACCCACTCCGGGTGCGCCTGCCAGAGACGCTGGGCCCCATCGTCACCCTCCAGGGACATGAGACGCGGCCACAACGAGCGGTCGACGAGAACGGGATTCCCCCAGCTGTAGCGGTACTTGGGTACGGAGACGGGATGGCCGCCCCGAACATGAGAAGCCATCAACTCTTCGACCACGTCGACGGCCACGGCCGGCTGATCGCCCAGCACGATCAGGGCTCGGTCGCAGCGGCTGAGACGGGTCAGCGCGTCGATGGCGACCCGGATCGACGAGGCAATCCCCTCCTCCCACTCCGGGTTCTCGATGACCCCGGCGTCACCGAGATCACTCTCGGCGAGGATTCGCTCGTAGTCGTGGCCGAGAACCACCCACACCTCATCGACGGGGAACTCGCGAGTGCGGGCCACCACATGAGAGAGGAGGTTGGAGTCTCCCCAGGGCTCGAGCTGCTTGGGTCGTCCCAGACGGCGGGATTCACCGGCGGCGAGGACGATGGCTGCCGTCGTCATCGGGTCACTCGACTCAGACCCGGAGAGGCCGGCCCGTGAGCTCGGGTCCCCGGTCGTGAAGGTATCGAACCGAGATCATCTCGCCGAGGATCGCGATCGCTGTCTCACCGGCGGTGCGGGATCCGATGTCCAGGCCGATCGGGCCATGGATGCGATCGACCTGTTCCGGGGTGAACCCGGCCTCGAGCAACCGCTCACGGCGGCGGGCAGTGGTCTTCGCCGAGCCCATGGCTCCGATGTACCTCGCTTCGTTCGGGAGCAGGATCGGCCACAACGGATCCTCGAACTTCCGATCGTGTGTCAGCACGACCACGAAGGTCCTTGCATCGAAGGAGGAGGCATCGACGACGTCGCCGGGCCATCCAACCCGAAGCTCGTCGGCAACCGGAAAGCGGTCCTGAGTCAGGAATGCGGGGCGCGGATCGGCCACGACGGTGTGAAACCCGAGCAGTGAGGCATGATCGACCAGCTCCTGGGCAATGTGAACCGCGCCGAACACGAACAGCCTGGGCCGGGGAGCGATCACTTCGAAGAACAATTCGGAGTCGTCGTAGCCGAGCGTGGCGCTCCGCTCGCGATCCATGAGGGCACGCCCATCGGTGCGTACCGGGTCGAGGAGCCAAGCGGGAAGCCCTCCCGCCAGGAGGCGGCCCTGATGATCGATCACCGCCTTCGAGCCTGCATCCTTCCCTGAGATCACCGTCACCACCACCCCGAACGTCTCCTGGTCCATCAGTTGGCGGGTGGCCTCGAGGACCGATTCCGTCACCACGGCTCGATGTAGACCTGGATGGTCCCGCCGCAAGCGAGACCGACGGCGAAAGCGTCGTCGTCGGCGATCCCGTAGGTGACCAGCTCGGGCTCGTCCCTCTCCAGGACCGACAGGGCCCGGACCACCACATCGTTCTCGACACAGCCTCCGGAGACAGAGCCCTCCATCTCGCCATCGGAGGACACCAGCATCGTAGATCCCGGGCCGCGCGGGGCGGAGCCGTATGCCTTCACGACCGTCGCCTTGGCCACTCTCTTGCCCTGATCGACCCAACTCTGACGTCGGGCGAGGGTCTCTCTCATGTGCTCAAGCGTACCGTCAGACCGTGCGTTGGCTCAGAGCGGGACGGGGAATCGGAGCAACGCCCCCACCCCGTGTGAATCCAGGGGAGAGGCAACCACCAGCTGGTGAACCCGGCCACCCGCGGCGATCGCCGCCTCCATGGCCGCGGCCACGACATCTTCGACCTCGAACATGGTGGAGCCACAGACCGGGCAGACCTCACCGGAGCGAGCGAGAAAGCCGCAGGTGTTGCAGATGGATCCAGGGAGTGTGAACTCCCCGGCCACGACCAGGGTGTCGACAGCCTGTGCGTTGCAGGCGCCGAGAACAGGGGTGAGTCCCAGCACCGCCGGCCCGTCGCTCCACGCCGTGTCACAGACCCGTCCGGCTACCGCGGTGTGACGCTCCTTGCGCACCTGCTGTGCTTGCTCGCCCAACTCGACCCGAAGCGAGGACGGCGATACGTTCTGCGGGTTGGCGAAGAAGCTGGCCCGATGGAGCCGGTCCAGGTAAGGATGAAGGGTCCTTCCTATGTCTTCCACGGTCTCGCCGAGACCGCCAATCGAGAAGAAGTCGAAGGGCCGCTCGAGGTGCTCTTCCAGCAGACGTGCCCCGGCTTCTCGCCATATACGTGCTGAGGCTTCGTCCGCTCTCGAGCGCACCACATGCTCGTCGTAGCCCGAGAAGCCCCCGTAGTTCGCCTTCCCGATGTCCGCGGTCAACGCGCCGTCGATCTCCTCGACGAGGTCGCCCGCAACCACGAACGTCCTGGCCAACGATCGGTCGGCCACAACCACGCCTGCCCGCCATGCCCGCGCCGCCGCGCGGAGAGGCCTGAGGTACGGCCGGGGCCCGAGAAACGACACGTTCGGCACCTCATGGGTGAGGGAGTCGGCGACGAATATCTCGTCGGCGTCGGAGGCGAAGATGGCGTAAGCCGGGGCCGCCTCGGCCTCGAGTCTGTCGGCGACGCCGTGAATGCGCTCCGCGTCGGCCTTGACGCTCTTCTGTACCGATCGCCCTTTGATCTCCGCAGCCTCCCGTATCGGCTTCAGAAGGTCACTGAGAAGGGCTGCCATGCCGCCCGGGCTGGGTCGATCCAGGTAAACCGAGATGAGCGAGCCGGATGGGCTCCTCATCCCGGCTATCGGATCGGCCGGCAACGGTCACCTCCTGACGCCCGACTGTCGCCCACAGGGCCCTTGGCGATCATTGATGCCGCAACCTACTCGACTGGCTGCAGAGCGCGTCCGTCATAGAGACCTGGTCAGCTCAGTGGTCAGCTCTTCGAGGAGCCATCCGAGATAGTCGAGGATCTCGCGTTGATCCTCGGGCAGGGCGGCATGATCCTCCTCCACCTCGACTCCGAACCTCGCACCGAGGGCGAGA
>JBFYOJ010000113.1:0-7344 GCA_041303885.1 Acidimicrobiia bacterium
GCCGAGGGCGTCGGCGACATCCTCAGCACTGACAACCAGGTGCTCGTCGCCTTCTCCTCGGGTCAGCCGTGCCCGATCTCGGATCGCTGCCTGAAGACGTTCCTGTCGTTTGAAGAGTCGACTTGCAGTGGGACCCGTAGCGCCTCTCGCCTCGCTTGTCACATACCTCAGCTCCGCAAGTTGTTCGGCAAGCTCGACATCGGTTGGAGGTTTCACCGGCCGCCGCATCAGCGCACGACCCCGTCGCAACTCCATCCAGCGATACACGCGCCGAGGTCGACCCGACTGCAGAGCCAGCGACAGACCGAGGTTCCCCAAGTCTCGACCGTGGCGGTCCACTCCCATACGGAGGTCGGTGGCGCCAATCGCCGCCTGATACTCGCTCAGGAGCCGCATCCCGCTTCGGGCCGTCGCATCGGCCCCACGTGTATCACCCGAGAGTCGTCTCATGGTTGCCTTGGCCAGACACGATTGGAGACGGGCCTCGATCGGACCAGAGTCACGTTCAGCCACCCATGACAGGTCAGCCAGCACCGCGTCGTCCGACGTGGTCTCGGCTCCAATCACTCCTGCCAGCAGTCTCCCCCGCCGCGCCGCCAACAGCTGACCTTGGCTCTCGAGGACCTCTGCTGCTTCCCTGGCTGCCGAGACGAGAGCCGGATGATCTGCACCCAACTGGTGCTGAACCTGGATACCGACGAGACGTGCGTTGGCCGCCCAGGTGATACGCCCTTGCTCGGCGAACATCGTTGCCGCCTGATCGGCCCAGCTCAGAGCTGCATCAACCTCTCCGGCTAGCACCGCTGCCTGAGCACCCACCAACCTGGCCTCCGCTTCGTCCTCGGCCAGACCCGCCCGCTCGAGATCGACCACGATTTCTCGAGCCAACACGACCGCCTCGCGGTACAGCCCGCCCGAGAGCAGCACCTCACAGCGGCTGACCTGACTCTCGAAGGCAGTGCCCAGGAGATGGACGAGCCCCCGCCTGCTCTCCTCGAGCAAGGCCATGGCGAGCGGCAAGTCTCCCCGTAGCGCCGCCAGCACACCCAACGCGTGATCCTCCCCCGCTACTCCGATCCCCCTGTGGTCCTCGGCGTCGATCGCCCGCGCTCGTGTCAGATCACTCTCGGCTTTCGATAGATCCCCGATTGCCATTCGCACCATCGCCCGGTTGCGAAGTGTCATTGCAATGGACTCTCGATCCTGGGCCGCCTCGAACATCGGGAGAGCATTCGAGAAATGCGTGTTCGCCGCCCTGACCTCCCCCATGCGAGCGAGGATGCTTCCGCGCTGAAACTCGATCTCGGCTGAGAGGGCTTGGTCGGCGAAGTGTGCTGCGTCGGTCAGGCTGCGGAGAGCCGATGCATTGTCGCCTGATATCGCCAGAGACCCGGCCAGCGACATCAATGCTGAGGACCGCAGAGATCGGTTGCCGGCGAGATCCGCCTCTTCAACCGACTTCTTGCCGTACTCGAGGGATAGATCCATGTCAGCGCCAAGCCGGGAAGCGATGCCAACGGCTCGGAATACCGTCGATCGTGAGACGTGGTCCTCGACTGGTAGCGATACGAGCATTTCGTGCCCGACAAGCAGCGCGGCTCGTGGATCGGACTGTGCTGTCTCGAGCAGTTCGGTTGGACTCGGCAGTTCATGAGAAAGCCCCGACACCAGCGTTCGCTCCAGGATTAGGTTTTGGTGAGGACGAGCCGCGTTTCCCGCCTTCGGGCGGTTCTCCGCGATCACTCCAAAGCTATATCAGCCGGGGCCGAGTCTGGGGGCTGTCATGAACGCACGGAGACGGGTCACTTCGCTGATGGTGCTCGCATTGCTCGCAATGGCGTGTAACACCGATCCGACCACAGATGCTTCTGGGGAACCTTTACCCAATGCCACGGTCGACCCTTGCTTCTACCTGACCGGGTACGTCGTGGTCGAAGAAGGGCAGGGTGATGCCGCCATTGAATACCTCGATGACTTCGAGGGCACGTATTCTCACGTGTCAGCCGGTGAGGTCCTGGGCGAAGACTCGACCGCGGTCGAGGACCTGGATAACGCGCTCGACCTCCTTTCTGTCTCGGAGGACCCGCTCCGGGTGATTGCCGCAATGGAGGACGAGTTCACCGCAGCGCCCCTTCACGCGATCGGGCTTGCCGCGCATTGGGCATTCAAACCGGGTACCGACCCCATCCCGACCGATGCTCAGCTCGACGACCCCACAACCGGTCTTGGAGACGGCTTCATCGGTGTCGTCGATTCAGGGATCGTCGATTGGGAAACGGCCGAAGGTCTTCCGGACTGGATGTCCCCTGAATTCGTTGATTACGAGCCCGCCTGGGATATCGAAGACCTGGGGACAGAATCAGCTGAGGCCAGCCATGGGACGTTCGTCACGTCTCTGATCCGCCAGCTCGCACCAGCATCCAGGGTCTCCTTCGCCAGGGCCCGCCCGGTGGCGACAACGGACATCGTTGCGCACGGGGAAGCCCTTCCCGGGGGGCTGCAATACGTCTCGACCGAGCTCCACGTGGCGGAGGCCATCGTGAGATTGATGAATCGAGGTCAGAACATGACCGCCTTGAACTTGTCTCTTGGCACATACACCTGTCAGCCAGGAGAAGATCCAGAGATGATTGCACTGATGGCCGCCCTCGATCTCTGGTTCGCCGCCCACCCCGACGCTCTAGTCTTCGCGGCGGGAGGAAACGAGATGTACGCCGAGCCGTTCTGGCCCGCCGGTCTCTCCCTCGGCTCGTTCGATTCTTCCAAGTACCCAAGTATCGACCCGAACGCCGTCCGGGGAATCGGCGCCATCAATGAGGACGGAGTGCAGGTGGTATGGGCCCAGGAGACAGCCGCTACGGCCTTGCTCGTCCCGAAACAGGCGCCGAACCGTGCCTGGGTCAACAACGTGTCTCCCGGCTGCGACCTCCTCGGTCTTCGTGGCGGGTTGGACTCCCAGGGAAGGGGGGTGGTTGCCTGGAGCGGCTCGTCGTTCGCCACTGCGGTGAGCACCGCCCGGTACGCAGCAGCGGTCGACTCAGGTACCTCTGCGCAGCCGGTCGATCACGGATACGATCCCGACCTACCCCACGAGCCCCATCGGTCCTGCGATATCAGTTGAATCAGACCGCCGGAAGCTGCGGCCGACGGTCGGCTTTGAGCGTCTTTCCGATCGTGAGCAGTACATGAACGATCGCCTGGAACACCCGATCCACCAGTCTCGGACGGGCCGGTCTCACCGACCTGACGAGACGTCGGTTTTCCGCCTCGCCGCGAAGCCGACTCATCCTCTGCTGGGCTGCAGCGCCATTCATGTCGTGGGTGTACGGGTGCATCTCTGCCTCCTCCGGTCGGTGCGGCGGCTGCCACACATGAGGAGGAGTGAGGAGCCCCACGCCTGATACAGGTTCCTCAGACCTGATCGCGTTTTCGGGCCCGATGTGCCGCCACGTTCTCCCGGGAGGTGCAGGTCTCCGAGCAATGAAGACGAGATCGATTCCGTGACGTGTCGACGAAGACATCGTCACAAGTGGCCGCCTGACAGATGCCAAACCGGTCGAATCCACCTTCGATCAAGGCAACGGTCAGGCCCATGGCCGTGATCGCTCCCAGGTTGCGGGCAAGCGTGCTGCCCTCGGATTCGAAGTGCAGATGAGGCGTCGAGCCGTGGAGGCTCACTCGGGGGACGGCTTCCACGTCGGAGAGCAACCCATTGAGCACGGCGGCCGCGTCCTCCTCTGTCGATGCCTCGAAGACCTGACGGAGACCGGTGCGGAGAGAACGCACCTCCTCCAGATCCGACTCGTCGGGCACCCAATCAGAATGGCCCCATACGCCGTCATGGGCTTCGATGAACTCCGCCAGAACGGTCGGAGACGTCAGCTTCTCCCTCTCGGAGACGACGTCGTACGAGTTGACCAGGTCCACCGCCATCTGCACCGGCTGGTCACCGTAATGCGAGAAATCCATTTGACTCCTTACCTTTCACGCCGCTACCATGTAAGGTACAAATTAATTATAGACCTCAACATGGATCCTGGACCAGAAATGACCATCGATAGGAGTACGCACCAGAAAGCTCCCCGAGCTCTGATCATCGGCGCCCTCCTCGCCGTCTATTTCATCTGGGGCTCCACCTATCTCGGCCTCAGGTTCGGGCTGGAGGGATTCCCCCCGTTCATCCTCAACGGTCTCCGCTTTCTCATCGCAGGAGGCATCCTCCTTCTCTTCCTGGCGGTCAGGGGCAAGCTGTCCGCCACCCGACGCCAGCTTTGGAACGCGGCGCGGATGGGGTTGGTCCTCCTCGTCGGGGGAGTCGGACTGGTGACGATCGCCGAGGACCTCGGTGTCGGATCAGGCATCGCCGCAACGGCAGTCGCCGTCATACCGGTTTGGGCAGCGCTCATCAGCGGGCTGTTCGGCAACTGGCCGCACCGGCGCGAATGGATCGGCCTCGGCGTCGGGTTGGCGGGCGTCTTGGTGCTGGCTCAAGAGGGTGACTTCAAGGCGAGCCCGATGGGCATGGCCCTGATCGTCATCTCACCGATCATCTGGGCCTTCGGGTCGGTGTGGGGAACGAGGCTCGATCTGCCCGAGTCGTCGATGACCACCACCGTCGAACTACTGACGGCAGGTGTGTTCATGATGATGATCGGACCGCTCTTTGGTGAGTGGATCACGGAGCCGCCGTCGGCGGTGGCCTGGGCCGCGCTGGTCTACCTGGCGATCCTCGGCTCGCTTGTGGCCTTCACCGCCTTCATATTCCTGGTCAAGACGGTGCGCCCCGCCCTCTCCACGAGCTACGCCTACGTCAACCCCGTGGTCGCCGTGGCGCTCGGTCTGACACTCGGCGCAGAGGTAATCACCGGACCCGTCTTCATTGCGCTCCCGTTGATACTCGCCGGCGTCGCCCTCGTAGCCACCGCTGGCCGAACCGGCCGCGGTCGGGACACGACGCCGGTTCGATCCCCCACCGCCGATCTTCAGGAAGAGGCTGCGTGAACTCAGCCGACCGCCCTGGTCAGGAAGGTCGCAGTCTCTGCCCTGGTCAGGAGACTCTGAGGACAGAAGCGATCGTTCTCCGGCGGATTGCAACCCTTGGTGATCCCAGCCGCAGCTAGACGGTTGATCGCCCCTTCGAGGACGTGGCCTTCGTCGTCGGTGAAGTAGTCGGTCGTCGTCGCTGGGAGGCCCAGAGCCCTGACGATGAACGTGGCGAACTCCGCCCTCGTCATCCTCCGGTCAGGGCAGAACCTCGTATTCGCCGGAGGGTTGCACCCCATCGTGATCCCCGCCTCGGCGACCTTGTTGACCCCACCCTCGAGGATGTGGCCGTCGTCGTCGGTGAAGTAGTCCTGCGACGGCTCCGGAAGCCCGAGGGCACGGGCGAGGAATGTGCCGGCTTGCGCTCGGGTGAGCACACCCTCCGGGCAGAACTTGTCGTTGAACGGCGGGTTGCAGCCAACAGTTGTCCCAGCGGCGGCCATCGCCTCGATCCCGTTCTTGTGAACACTCCCCTCGTCGTCGAAGAACCGGCCCTGGAAGACGAGGGGGATCGGATCGACACAGTCGGGATTGCGCAACCTGAACCATCCTTCGATCGGCCGCCCGGTGGAGGTGTTTCCCACGTAGACCTCGATATCACCGTTCTGGTCGAAGGTTTGGATGTCGGCCCGCCCGTCCCCGTCGTAGTCTCCGGCAGCGAGAGAGAGGATGCCGCCGGCCGGCTTGCCTATCGGAAGCGCTTGCTCCACCACCCAGGAGCCTCCGCTGGTGCGCAGGACCTCGATCTTCGCTCCCCCGCTGTCGTAGAGGGCGAAGACCTCGGGGACATTGCCCCCATCCCTGTCCGCCACGGCCAGCCCGAGCGGCGCCCCTGACGGGAGAGCCCCGGTGTGGAGCAGGTCTCCCCACCCGGCCCCGCCGTAGACGCGAAGCATCCCATCAGATGAGACGACCCAGAGATCGGCGCGACGGTCGCCGTCGAAGTCGGCGCCCGCCACGGCAGCCATGTCGGCGGGCAGTGGAGTGCCCGTGCTGGTGACGTCGTCGTATCCACCCCGTCGCGTAGCGGTCACCGCCGTCACCTGAGACCCGGTGAACAAGGTCACCAGGTCCTCTCGCGAGTCTCCATCGATGTCCGCAAAAAGAGTCTGGTCGGCGCCAAGCACGGCCGGGTCCGGGATATGCCATCGCTGCACCGAACAGGAGTCAAAGCCTCGGGCGGCAGTTGAGATATCGAGAACCGCACCGGTCGGATGGCTACGGATGCCGACCACGTCTGGCGCACCGTTGCCGGTGGCATCGGCGACCCCGAACTCATAGCGGTCGAGCACCGGGGCGAACTCGGTCGGATGACTCACACTCACCGTCCCATAGGCGCGGGACGTCGTGCGCGGTGGACGGGGCGCCATGGCATCGGCGACGCCATCCGTCGTACCGGGGCCGATCCAGGAGAAGTGCATCGGGTCCTTCGCGTCCTCCCAGTCGCCCCCCCAGCAGAATCCGGCATCTCGCCATACCTGCACGTACCAGCCGGGCATGTTCGTGATGAGCTTGCCGTCACTCCGGTAGGGATTCTGGTGATAGTTGAGGTCGATGGCGGTGCCCAGCGCATGTCGTGACAGCTGATAGGCATCGCCAATGGTGCGCCCGTAGTAGGAGCTGACCCGGGACACCCGATACACACGTCCTGCGGCCGCCTCCGCCGCCAGGCCCTGCGTCACCTTCTGGAATGCCGGCAACGCTGAACGGTGCACTTTGACCCGCTGCCCACCGCTTCCCGGAACCGTCCAGTAGACCAGATCTGCCCAGACCTGGGTCAGATTGCGCCCGAAATAGGTTCCGAACGGCCCGAGGATCGGCTCACTGCTGGAGATTGCGCCGGACTTGGACATGTTTGGAGTGCGGGTGTACGGCTCACCGCAGGCGGTGGCCTCGGAGAAGTTGTCCCAACGAGTCGAGGTGTCCGCGGCCTGCGCCGGTCTGGACGCCAGTACCAGGGCGCCGAGGAGCAACGTCGTGAGGACCACGGCCCGGGCCCGACCCGGCCAGGTCCGGGTCACGACTGACCCTCCCTGATCACGAGGAGAGAGTCGGCCGCCGACTCGGGCGCCCACACCTCGCCAGGTCGGCCGAGGATCTGGCGTACATTGCCCGGGTTGTGAGGTAGCGAAAAGACCTCGAACTGCTCCGTTTTGGGGTCGAAGCGCACCATCGAGTTCGACCCGAAGTCGCTCGCCCAGACGATGTCCTTGTCATCGACGTACACCGCGTAGGTCTGCGGGCTGTCACCGGGGAGCGGCCATGTCTCCCAGAGATTGGAGCCCGGTGTGTAGCGACTAG
>JBFYOJ010000114.1:0-18603 GCA_041303885.1 Acidimicrobiia bacterium
GCAGCCGGCATCGAACCGGCGGTCACGCGTCCCTTGGTAGAGCGGGCAGTGGCCAACGTGTATGAGGAGGGACAGGGGTCACCTCTGACCGGGCCGATCGCACGTGGTGACACCTCGACGGTCACCGGGCAGCTGGCGGCTGCCCGGAACGTGTCCGATGATGTCGGCGACCAGTACCGGCTCATGGCCGAGGCGACTGCGATTCGCGCCGGCAGACGGGGAGACGCCCGCCGATGGAGCTGAGCGGGACCTTTGCCGGGACCAGGGGGATGTACGACGGCCGGGTCGGGCTGCTCCCCACAATGGGCTTCTTCCATGAGGGGCACCTCGCCCTGATGGACCTGTTGCGGGGTCATTGCGAGACCCTTGTGGTCTCGCTCTTCGTCAATCCCACCCAGTTCGACGACAAAGGCGACTTTGCCGCCTACCCGCGGGCAACCGAGCGCGATGCCGGTCTTGCCGCAGAGCACGAGGTGGACATCCTGTTCGTGCCTGAGATCGAAGAGGTCTATCCGGTCGGGGAGACGACCATTGTCGAGGTGGGGGGAGTCTCCCAGGAGATGGAGGGACGGTATCGGGCCGGTCACTTCACCGGGGTCGCGACGGTGGTCGCCAAGTTGTTCGCCGGTCTGCAGCCCGACATTGCGATGTTCGGCCGCAAGGACGCCCAGCAGATCGCCGTGCTCAGGGCGATGGTGCGGGATCTCCGCTTCCCAGTCGAGGTCATCGACGCACCACTGGTCCGGGAACCGGACGGCTTCGCCTTGTCCAGCCGAAATGTCAGACTCGACCGTGAGTCCCGGGAGCGAGCGCTTGCCATTAGCCGCGGCCTGTTCCAGGCGGCCGAGCAGGTCGACGCAGGCGAGCGACGCGGGGAGCGGCTGGAGGCAACTGTCCGCCGGTCGATGAAGGGCCTCGAGGTCGACTACGCCACGCTGGCTTCGAAAGACACAATGGTGCCGATCGAGACCCTGGATCAGCCGGCTGTCCTCGCCGCGGCCGCACACGTTGGCGGGATCCGACTCATCGACAACGTCACCTTCGATTGGATCGATGGCAAGCCTGTGCCGGACCGAGGGTTGATCCTCGGGGAGCGAAGCCGTCTCAGTACCCTGCCCTGACTCCCAGCCGACGATCGAGCCCTCAATGACCGAGACATCCAGCCCTGGCCAGGACCCCCTCGTCGCCGGGCGACGTGAGCATCACGAGGACGTCCTCGCCTCGGGCGGTTACCCGCACCGCTACGAGCGGAGTCATCTCGCCGGTCGGCTGCATGAGGAGTTCGCCGGCCTCGAGCCCGGTTCGGAGACAGATGCCCGGGTCTCCGTGGCAGGTCGGGTGTTGCTGTATCGCTCTTTCGGCAAGCTGCAATTCGCGACCCTCCGGGACGACTCGGGGACCATCCAGCTGTTCGTCGACCGCTCGACGATCGGTGACGAGAAGGCGGATCAGTTCGCCCGTGTCGATCTTGGTGATTGGATCGGCGCCACGGGAGTGGTGATGACTACTCGAAAGGGCGAGCTCAGCGTGAGGGTGGACGACTTCGCCCTCTTG
Source organism: Acidimicrobiia bacterium (assembly GCA_041303885.1). Taxonomy (GTDB): domain Bacteria; phylum Actinomycetota; class Acidimicrobiia; order Spongiisociales; family ZC4RG35; genus JARDZU01. The sequence continues at coordinate 1,555 of JBFYOJ010000114.1, forward strand.
CAGAAGAGCCTGCGCCCTCTGCCGGACAAATGGCACGGCCTCCAGGATGTGGAGCTGCGCAGCCGCCATCGCTATCTCGACCTCATGGTCAACGAAGAGTCGATGGGCGTTGCCAGGGCCCGTGCCGCAATCGTCTCCGCGTTGCGTCGCCAGTTCGAGTCGAGAGGCTTCGTCGAGGTGGAGACCCCGGTGCTTCTGAGTCAGGCGACCGGGGCCACGGCCCGCCCTTTTGCCACAGCGCATCACGCCCTCGACATGGAGATGTTCTTGAGGATCGCCACCGAGCTCTATCTGAAGCGCCTGGTGGTTGGGGGCATGGAGAAGGTGTTCGAGATTGGGCGCATCTTCCGCAATGAGGGAATCGACTCGACCCACAACCCCGAGTTCACCATGCTTGAGGCCTATCAGGCACTGGCCGACTACTCCGACATCATGACCCTGATCGAGGAGGTCTTCGCCGGGGTGACCGGGTCGGTCGCCAGCGGAACCGTGATCACCTACCAGGGCCGTGAGTTGGACCTGACCCCTCCCTATCGCCGCGTCTCCATGATCGATCTCGTCTCTGAGAAGCTGGGACGGGAGGTTGGGCTCGACACTCCGGCCGACGCGTTTGCGAGCGTGGCCCGGGAAGCAGGCGTCGAGGTGCAGGACGGGTGGAATTCCGCCCTCATACTGGCCGAGATCTACGAGGTCGTGGTTGAGGACGAGATCTGGGAGCCGACATTCGTCACGCACCCGCCGATCGAGGTGTCGCCCCTGGCTCGGCGCAACCCGTCGGATCCGAGGCTGGCCGACCGCTTCGAGCTGGTCATCGCCGGCTCCGAGTACGCCAACGCTTTCAGTGAGCTGAACGACCCGGACGATCAGCGCCAGCGATTCGAGGCCCAGGCGGCGGCACGCGCCGCAGGGGATGAGGAGGCGCACCCGGTGGACGAGGACTACCTGCTCGCCCTGGAATACGGTCTTCCCCCGACGGGTGGGCTGGGGATCGGGGTGGATCGTCTTGTGATGCTGCTCACCGATCAGGCCCACATCCGTGAGGTGATCTTGTTCCCGACCCTGAGACCTCTTTGATTGCCGGGGGCCATCAAGCCCGGCGCAATCAGGCAGTCGGCCTGCCTTCGGGTCAGCCTCTCGCTGCTTCCACCCGTTCCAGCAGATAGGTGCCCAGCGTCTCGAGGATCTGTCGAGGATGCCCCTCGGGGAGGGTGGACAGCGCATCGGAGGCGACCTCGAGCCGCCGGGTGGCGCCGGCCAGTGCGGTGTCGACGTGCCCGCCGACGCGCACGATCTCGATCACCTCGTTGACCACCACATCGGGATAGGGGCGTCCGCTCTCTAGCAACTCTCGCACCCTGTCACCCCGATCGCTGGCCAGGGCCTCCAGCACCGGCATCGTGAACTTGCCTTCCCGGATGTCCGAGCCGGCCGGCTTGCCGATGGTTTCTTCGTCGGCAACCAGGTCGAGGGCATCGTCTGCGATCTGGAACACCATTCCGACTTCCCAGGCCCAGGCCGATAGCGACTCGACCGCCCGATGGTCGGCGTCGGCGGCGATGGCGCCCAGACGGGCGGAGGTGCGGATCAACGAGGCTGTCTTGCCCGCGATGACCTGCTCATACTCGGCGACCCCGTGGTCGAGGTCGAAATCGAGCTGCAGCTCCCGCGTCTGGCCTTCGACCAACTCGGCGTAGGTTGCGGCCAGCAGACGCACTGACTCCTGGCTCAGGTGGGTGGCGGCGACCTCAGATGCCCGGGCCATGAGGAAGTCGCCGGCCAGGATGGCCACGGTGTTGTCCCAATTGGCGTTGACCGAGGCGGCTCCTCGCCGGACGTCCGCCTCATCGATCACGTCGTCGTGATAGAGAGAGCCGACGTGAATCAGCTCTACCGACACACCCGCTTCGACGGGTCGATGATCACGGCTCTCGCCGAACTCTGAGGCGAGCAGGGCGAGCAGGGGACGGAAGCGCTTTCCACCGGCGAGCAGTAGGTGCTGCGCGATCTTGGTTAGATAGGGATCGTCGGCCGCCGCAGCCTCGAGAAGCCTCTCCTCGACGCGTGCCAGAGAATCCCAGACAGCGGGAATACGAATGAGGCTTTGGAGGTCTTCCATCCGTGACGATGGTATTACGTGTGCATGACTCCGGAACCACGCTCCGGGTCAAGAACAGGCCGGTGGTAAACTTGCGTATGCCAGGCTCAGGAGTCGAGATTGTTTGAGCGGTTCACAGATCGTGCCCGCCGGGTCGTAGTTCTGGCCCAAGAAGAAGCGCGTCTGCTCAACCACAATTACATCGGGACCGAGCACATCCTGCTCGGCCTCTTGAACGAGGGGGAGGGGATCGCCGCGCAGGCGCTGGAGAGTCTGGACATCGACCTCGCCTCGGTGCGCGAGGAAGTCGTCAAGATCATCGGACAGGGCCAGCAGTCGCCGTCGGGCCACATCCCGTTCACCCCGCGCGCCAAGAAGGTCCTCGAGCTCAGTCTCCGTGAGGCTCTGCAACTCGGCCACAACTACATCGGGACCGAGCACATCCTCCTCGGCCTGATCCGCGAAGGGGAAGGTGTCGCCGCCCAGGTGCTCCAGCAGCTGGGCGCCGAGCTGCAGAAGGTCCGTCAGACGGTCATCCAGCTCCTGTCCGGACCGGGCGGAAGCGAGCAACAGGCTTCGGAGCCGTCGGGGCCGAGTGGCCGAGAGTCGTCGAGCAGTGGCTCGACCGTCCTCGACCAGTTCGGCAGGAATTACACCCAGCTGGCCAGGGAGCGGAAGCTGGACCCGGTCATCGGCCGGACACGGGAAATCGAGCGGGTCATGCAGATCCTGTCTCGCCGGACCAAGAACAACCCGGTTCTCATCGGCGAGCCCGGTGTTGGCAAGACCGCCATCGTCGAGGGGCTGGCCCAGCGAATCGTCGCCAAGGACGTGCCAGAGAACTTGCAGGGCAAGAACCTCTACTCGCTGGACCTCGGGGCCCTGGTCGCCGGATCCCGGTACCGCGGCGACTTCGAAGAGCGTCTGAAGAAGGTGCTCAAAGAGATCAAGAGCCGGGGCGACATCATCCTCTTCATCGACGAGATCCACACTCTCGTCGGTGCGGGTGCGGCTGAGGGCGCCATCGACGCAGCCTCCATCCTGAAGCCGATGCTGGCTCGCGGCGAGCTCCAAACCGTGGGCGCAACCACTCTCGAGGAGTACCGCAAGTACCTGGAGAAGGATTCCGCACTGGAGCGCCGGTTCCAGCCGATCCAGGTCGACGAGCCCTCCGTCAGCGAGACCATCCAGATCCTGATGGGTCTCAAGGACCGGTACGAGGCTCACCATTCCGTCCGCTTCACCGATCAGGCCATCGTCAGTGCCGCCAACCTTGCAGACCGTTACCTCTCCGATCGCTTCCTGCCCGACAAGGCGATCGACCTCATCGACGAAGCCGGGAGCCGGACCCGCATCCAGCGCACCAGCGACGTGCCCGAGATCACCGCCATCGATGAGAAGCTCTCCAGCCTGCGGCGGGACAAGCAGGACGCCGTTGCCCGGGAGAACTACGAACGCGCCGCCAATCTCCGCGACGAGGAGCGCGGTCTCCTCAGCGACCGTGCCCTGAGAGAGACGGGGGACGGCGAGTCAGGCTGGGTCATCGACGAGGAGGAGATCGCCGAGGTGCTCGCCCAGTGGACGGGGATCCCGGTCCATCGCCTCACCGAGGAGGAGACCGCCCGACTCGTTCATATGGAGGATGAGCTGCACAAGCGGATCATCGGCCAGCACGATGCGATCACGGCGGTGTCCAAGGCTATTCGCCGCACCCGTGCCGGTCTCAAGGACCCGCGTCGCCCATCGGGCTCTTTCATCTTCCTCGGCCCATCCGGTGTGGGGAAGACCGAGACGGCCAAGGCTCTCGCCCAGTTCCTCTTCGGCCAGGAAGACGCCCTCATCCAACTCGACATGTCCGAGTACATGGAGAAGCACACGGTCAGTCGTCTCGTGGGCTCTCCTCCCGGTTACGTCGGGTACGACGAGGGTGGCCAGTTGACCGAGGCTGTCAGACGCAAGCCGTTCTCGGTGGTGTTGTTCGACGAGATCGAGAAGGCGCATCCTGACGTGTTCAACACCCTGCTCCAGATCTTGGAGGAGGGGCGGCTCACCGACGCTCAGGGTCGGACGGTGGACTTCAAGAACACGGTCATCATCATGACCTCCAACCTCGGCACCCGCGACCTGCACAAGAAGGCGGTGGGCTTCCACGCCGAGGACCAGGACATGACCTACGAGCACATGAAGGGTCGGGTGACCGATGAGCTGAAGAAGCACTTCCGCCCCGAGTTCATCAACCGGCTCGATGAGATCATCGTCTTCCACGAGCTGTCGATGGACGAGCTGAAGCAGATCGTAGACCTGATGCTCGAGAGGGTTCGTGAGCAGCTCGACTCCCAGCACCTCGACTTGGTTCTCACCGATGACGCCAAGGAGTACCTGGGCACCCGAGGCTATGACCCCGAACTCGGGGCAAGACCGCTCCGCCGTGCCATTCAACGTCTGCTCGAAGACCCGCTCTCCGAGCGTGTCCTGCTCGGTGAGTTCAAGGCGGGCACCACCATCCTCGTGGGTCTGGACGCCGAGAACGAAGAGCTGACTTTCGAGGCTCTGGGTGCCAGCGAGACGCCGGAGACGCCTCCGGTGGAGATGGCGAGCCAGGACTGAGCGCTAAAGCCGGCGAGCCTGCCGGCCGATGTTCCATGGGCTTAGGCACCACCAGCTATGCCCATACTCGCCCTACTTCTCGCCATCGTCTCGGCTCTGGCCCTCGAACCACCGCCCGAATACGTGCCCGCAGGTGACGAGGCTTTGACCGTAGACCTCGAGGTGGACGGTTACGTCAACGGCGCCATGGAGCGGTCGCGGTTGATGACCCGTGATGGTTGCACCCTGGAGCGTGATGCTGCCTATATGTACGCCTTGCTGATGGAGGCTGCCGAGAGGGACGACGTATATCTCGGGTGGGAGGACTGCTATCGGTCCTACAACGTGCAAAAAGCCTCCTACGAAGGGCGTTGTCCCAAGACCGAGATCCCGGTCTATGCCACGGATCCGCTCACCGGGGAGAAGATCCAAACCGGCACCAAGAAGCAGCGGGTTTGCACGGGGCCGCCGACCGCTCGTCCCGGGTACTCGAATCACGGCTGGGGGCGGGCCGTCGACTTCACCGATGGGCGTGGGGTCCTCACCTGCACCGACCGTGCCTATCGCTGGCTCCAGGGAAACGCATATCGCTTCGGCTGGGTCAACCCTCGTTGGGCATGGTGCGACAGGTCGACCCGCGAGCCCTGGCATTGGGAGTACGCAGGTGTCACCGACCCGACACTCGTCGGGTACAGCCAGATCGATCCGAAACTGCTCAACTGGGTCGAGTAGACGCGGACGCTCCAATCCCGAACAGGGGCAAACCGGTTTCCGCGTCAATAGGCCGAAGCCCCATCCTGGATGGACCTAAGTCCTCTATCCAGCCCGACCTTCCGCGACGATGATCATTAGTGTGATCCCACGGGCTGGTCCAGCCTGCCCGTCCTACTAAAACGGAGGAAGAAAAGCGTGAAACGCTATCTGCGTTATCTCGCCCTCATCTCTGTCTTCGCATTGGTCCTTGCGGCCTGTGGAGGCGAGGAGGGTGAAACAACTACAACGGCGGGCGAGGCGACGACCACGACCGCCGGCGAAGCGACTACCACGGCCGCGGAGGGGGCTACCACCACTGCGGCTGAGACAACCACCACAGTCGAGATCAACGGCGAGGGCCGGGTCATCGGCATGGCCTTCGACGTGGGCGGTCGTGGCGACCTGTCGTTCAACGACCTGGCCGCTCTTGCGTGGGACAACGGCAAGACGAACTATGGCTTCGACGGTGACGAGCTCGCTCCCGAGGCGGGCGGCGAGAACCGCGAGGAGAACCTTCGCCTGCTCGCCGAGTCCGGCTCGGAGCTGATCATCGCCAACGGCTTCGCCTTTGCCCAGAACGTGTGGCGGGTCGGGACCGAGTTCCCTGACACCTACTTCGCCATCACCGACGATTGCCCCCAGGACGACACCTTCACCGTGGTGGAGATGCCCAACGTTCGTTGCATGGTCTCCTCTGAGGAGGAGGGCTCGTTTCTGGTAGGCGCGGCTGCGGCGCTGAAGAGCACCAGCGGCACCATCGGCTTCATCGGTGGTGTGGAAACGCCGCTGATCAAGAAGTTCGAAGCCGGTTTCATAGCCGGTGCGAACCACATCAACCCCGACATCAACATCCTGCCTGCGGTCTATCTGACCCAGGTGCCGGACTTCACCGGGTTCAACGACCCGGTCAAGGGCAAGGAAGCCGCTCTGGCGCTCTACGGTCAGGGTGCCGACGTGATCTATCACGCCTCCGGTGGCTCCGGTCTCGGCCTGTTCCAGGCCGCCGATGAGCTGTCCACCGACGAACAGCATCTGTGGGCGATCGGTGTCGACTCCGACCAGTACAACACAGTCGGTGACCCGGCACTCCAGGAGCACATCCTGACCTCGATGTTGAAGCGCGTCGACACTCACGTCGACACCGCCATCGTGGACTTCCTCACCGACAGCTTCACTCCAGGTGAGGCCCGTCTGGGTCTCGCCGAAGGCGGGGTCGGCTATGCGACGACGGGCGGGTTTGTCGATGACATCTCAGCCCAACTCGATGAGCTCGCGGAGCAGATCATTGCGGGTGACATCGTCGTTCCCACCGAGCCGGAAGCCTGACCCCAGGCACTCCTGCTAACTTGCGCCGGGCCCAGGATCCCTGGGCCCGGCGTTCTATATGGACTGGGAGATGGTTCAGGCACCCGCAATACAGCTCCATGGCGTCACCAAGCGGTACCCGGGCGTAGTCGCCAACAAGGACGTCGAGCTCACGGTCGAGACGGCCGAGGTACATGCCGTCGTCGGTGAGAACGGGGCGGGCAAGTCGACGTTGATGAAGATCATCTACGGGATGGTTCGCCCCGATGCGGGGGACATCACCATCGATGGCAAGCCCGCTCATTTCCGAACTCCCAAAGATGCCATCGATGCCGGCATAGGGATGGTCCATCAGCATTTCATGCTGGCGGACAACTTCACCGTCCTCGAGAACGTGGTGCTCGGCTCCGAGCCACGATCAGGTCTTGAGATCGACTTCAGAGGCGCCACGGAACGAATCCGCCAGCTCGGTGAGACATACGGTCTCAGATTGGACCCGCATCAGAAGGTGGAGACACTCTCCGTCGGGGAGCGTCAGCGGGTCGAGATCATCAAGGTCCTCTACCGGGGGGCGAAGATCCTGATCCTCGACGAGCCGACCGCGGTCCTGGTCCCCCAGGAGGTGACCGAGCTCTTCGAATCGATCCGCGACCTCAAGGAGCAAGGACACACCATCGTCTTCATCTCCCACAAGCTCGACGAGGTCCTCTCCATAGCCGACCGGATAACCGTGATGCGTGACGGGAGGACGGTGGGGACTACCACGCCGGCTGAGGTGGACGCACGGCAACTGGCGGAGATGATGATCGGGTCCGAGCTCCCCTCCCCGCACACCAAGGAGGCAACGGTCCAGGACGTGGTTCTTCTCGAGGTGTCCGACCTCAGCCTCATGTCAGATACGGGTCGGCCCTTGCTGCAGGGGATCAGCTTCGTGGTGCACAAGGGCGAGATCGTTGGGATCGCCGGTGTGGAGGGGAACGGCCAGGCACAGCTGGTCGATTCGATCATCGGCCTCGCTCCAGGGGCGACCGGCGAGATTGCCCTCTCCGGCACCTCGATCACGGAGCTCTCGACTCGTGACCGTCGGAGTGCCGGCATCGGCCTCATCCCCGAGGACCGTCATCGTCAGGGTCTGCTGCTCTCCGCACCATTGTGGGAGAACGCTGCGCTCGGCCATCAGAACAAGGAGCCGTATGCAAAGGGTCTCTGGATCGACAAGAAAGGCGCCAGGGCCCAGACCGAGGAGATCGTCCGTCGATTCGACGTGATGACCCCCAACGTCGATGTCCCCGCGACCGCATTGTCCGGCGGGAATCAGCAAAAACTGGTGGTGGGACGGGAGATCATGGCCAACCCGATGGTCCTGATCGCCGCCCAGCCAACCCGAGGGATCGACATCGGGGCTCAGGCTGCGGTCTGGGAGGAGTTGAAATCGGCCAGGGCCGCCGGAATGGGCATCCTTCTGATCTCCGCTGACCTCGAAGAGTTGATCGGTCTCTCCGACGCCATCCATGTCCTGTTCGAGGGGCGCCTCGTCGCCAAGCTCGACCCGGCTCAAATCACCCCCGAGATCCTCGGCTCTCACATGACCGGCGCGGGTGAGGAGAAGGCCTCGTGAAGAGCGGAAAGCTGCTCACCTCGGTGGTAGCACCCCTGATTGCCATCATCATCGCCTTCGGGTTGGCAGCCCTGGCCCTTCTCCTGGTCGATATCAACCCGATCACCGCCTACAAAGAAATGTTCGTCTTCGGCACGAGCACCGAGTCGCTGATCATCACCGTCAATAACGCGTTGCCGCTCTTCGTCTCCGCCCTCGCGGTGGGCATTGGCTTCAAGATGGGTCTGTTCAACATAGGCATCGAGGGCACGTATCTGATCGCAGCCCTCTTCGCCGCCTACATCGGCGCCCAGTTCTCGATCACCCCGGTCCTCCATGTGACCGCGATTCTCCTGGTGGCGGTAGCGGTCGGGGCTTTTTGGGCGTGGATCCCGGCCATGCTCAAGGTGAAGCGAGGTGTGCACGAGGTGATCGCCACGATCATGCTCAACTACATCGCCTTCGCTCTGAGCGCCTATCTCTTTCTCAATGTGTTCAAGGCGGAGTCCTCCAGCCTCACCATCGCCACCGATCTGATCCCGGAGACCGGCTGGATCCCCTCGCTCAACCCGGTGCTCGGCTGGTTCGGCATCGAGGCCAGGGCGGGCGCCAATCTGTACGGGTTCCTGATCATCGCCATCTTCCTCGGCATCGGTTACCACTACCTGGTGAACAAGAGTCGCTACGGGTACGACCTGAGGTCGAGTGGGGTCAACGCGGCCGCGGCCCATGCCAGCGGGGTGGACCCGAAGAGGATGATCGTAAGGACGATGCTGATCTCCGGCGGTCTGGCCGGTCTGGTCGGGATCGCGCCTTTACTCGGCTTCTATCACCAGTACCCCCAGGACTTCCCCCGCAACTTCGGGTTCAACGGCATTGCCGTCGCCCTCCTCGGCCGAAACCACCCGGTTGGCATGGCTTTCGGCGCCCTGTTGTTCGGTTTCATGCAACGGTCCTCCCTCATCCTGGATCTCAAGGACGTTCCCAAAGAGATCGTCACCATCATCCAGGGCATCGTCGTACTCGCCGTGGTCATCGTGTATGAGGTGATCTCCAGGTACGTGCAACGTCGGGTGGTCGCTGCCGCCGCCCGCGCCACCGAAGCCGAGCACGCCACCGTCGAGGTGGCGGCATGACCCTGCTCCAACGACTCGGCACCTTTGACAGGCGGCGGGTTCGGATCGTGACCGTGGCGCTCGCTGCGATTCTGGTGATGACGATTGCCGAGGTGATCACCGGCACCTCCGACCTGACCTCACGGAGCACGGCGAGCGCCGCCTTCCGTCTGGCGATTCCGATTCTTCTCGCCGGGCTAGGTGGCCTCTACTCGGAGCGCTCAGGGGTGGTCAACATCGGCCTCGAAGGGATGATGATCGCCGGAACCTGGTTCGCCGCCTGGGGCGCCTGGATGTACGGCCCCTGGCAGGGGGCGCTTCTCGGGATCGTTGGCGGTGGGTTGTTCGGGCTGCTCCACGCGCTGGCCACGGTCACCTTCAACGTGGACCACATCGTCTCGGGTGTCGCCATCAACATCCTCGGGCTCGGGGCCATGCGTTTCCTGTCATCGATCGTGTACACCCCCGAGACCGGTGGGTCGGTCATCCAGTCACCACCCGTGCAGGGAATCGCCAACATCGATCTGCCTTTCCTCGCCGGCGGCACCATCTTCGGTTGGGACACACCGGACTTGTTCGGGTGGCTGGAGAACCAGGGGTGGTTCTTCATCTCCGACATCGCCGGGATCATCCGCGGCTTCGCGGGGGGGATCAACTGGCTCACCCTCATCGGCCTCGCCATCGTCCCCCTCACCGCCTGGCTCCTCTGGCGGACCTCGTGGGGTCTTCGGCTTCGCTCTTGCGGCGAGGATCCCTGGGCTGCGGAGTCGTTGGGTGTCCCTGTGTTGAGGATGAAGTACTACGCCGTGATCATCTCGGGGATGCTCGCCGGGTTCGGCGGTGCATTCCTGGTGCTGGTCCAGGCCGGGATCTACCGGGAGGGGATGACCGGGGGTCGCGGCTTCATCGGCCTCGGCGCCCTTATCTTCGGCAACTGGATGCCGACCGGCGTGCTCGGCGGCGCGCTCGTGTTCGGTTTCGGTGACTCCCTCCGCTATCGGGGGCCGGAGGTGGTGCGTTCCTTCATCCTGGCCGTGGCCATCGGGCTCATCGCATTCGGCATTTTCGCCTTGACTCGCTCCAAGATCCGTACCGCTGTGATCCAGACGGTCATCGGCGCCGCTTTCCTGCTCTTCTATCTCCAGGTCGAGGAAGTGTCCAACCAGCTCCTCGCCGCTGTGCCGTATCTGATCACCCTGCTCGTGCTTGCTGCCGCTTCCCAACGCCTCCGAATGCCGGCAGCGGATGGCGCCCGATACGCCAAGGGCGAGGCCCGTTAGGGCCCCGCCCGGAGGAGCGATGTTCGACCCGTACTCGTCAGAGTTCCTCGACGACCCCTATCCCGTCTACGCCCGGCTTCGCGACGAGTCGCCCGTCTTCTACGACGACGCATGGGAACTGACCTTCTTCGCCCGGCACTCGGAGGTCTCGGCCATCCTCAAGGATCGTGATCGATTCGGCCGTGACTTCCGCCATCGGCTCGGCGTGGGAGAAGTCGACCCCGCCCTATACAGACGCATCTACCCCCCGCAATGGCCGACCTGGACCCGGTACGTCAGGGAGTCTTTTATCGACCTGGAGCCTCCGCGGCACACCCGTCTGCGCGGGCTCGTCTCCAAGGCCTTCACCAAGCGGTCGTCCGAGGTGTTCCGCAGTCGTCTGGAGGAAGCTTCGGATCGGATACTCGACCGGGTGGTCGAGAAGGGGTCCCTCGACGTCATCGAGGACTTCGCCACTCCGATCCCGGTGGCAATGATCGCCGAGTTGATGGGGATACCCGCCGAGGACCACGAACAGCTCCTCGAGTGGAGTCACTCCATAGTCAAGGTGTTCGATCAGGGCGTAACCGACGATGAGGGAGCGACGGCCGAGCAGGCGACAAAGGACTTCGTCGCCTATCTGGAGGCATTGGTCGCCGAGCGCCGATCCCGTCGCGGTGAGGACCTGATCTCGAACATGCTCGAGGTGGAGGAGTCGGGTGACACGCTGACCGACGAGGAGATCGTCGGTACGTCGATTTTGACCCTCAACGCGGGACATGAGGCCACGGTGCACGCCATCGGCAACGGCCTCCTCTCTCTTGCCCGTCATCCGCACCACTACCGGATGCTGCACGAGGGGTCGGTGCCAGTGGACACGGCGGTCGACGAGCTGCTTCGCTTCGACTCGCCCCTCCAGATGTTCGAGCGGTGGGTCCTGGAAGACACCGAGATCAGCGGCACCCGGCTGCGTAAAGGGTCCAAGGTGGGTCTCCTGTTCGGGTCCGCCAACCACGATCTGGCTGTCTTCGGCCCGAACGGCGATGGGATCGACCTGAGTCGATCTCCGAATCCTCATGTGTCCTTCGGCGCCGGTCTTCATTTCTGCGTCGGCGCACCACTTGCCAGAGTCGAGCTGGAAGCGGCACTCGGGCGTTTCGCGGCGAGGATCGTCGACATCCAGCTGCGCGAGGCCTCGGATCGGATCAGGTCACTGGTGTTCCGCGGGGTGGAGCACCTCGTCCTCGACGTCAGGGCTGCCTGAAGCCGACCGCTCCGGATCAGGGGGCTGCGGTCGTGCTGGTCTCGACGATCGTCGTCGTGCTGGCGCCTGAGGTGCCGTTGGTAGTGGCGGTTCCGGGCCGGCCGATGACCCGGATCTCCTGAATGGCCATTTCGGTGAACACGTTGTCCTCTACCACCTCGGCCGGGTAGTCGCTCTCGATGGTCATCTCGATCCAGTTGGTGTCGATGGCGGCAAACGGGATCGACTGGCTGCCGGGCAGGTCCTCGAGCTGGACCGGGGTCGGTTGGAGTGAGTCCTGCGCTTCGATCAGGATCCCTCGAGCCCGGTAGTTCCTCTTGAACTGGGTCGCATCGTCGATGTTCACCCAATCTATGCGTTGGACCACCATGGGCTGATTGAAGGTGAGACGGATCGTGATCTCATCGCCTTCTTCCACCGCCTCGTAGTCGAACTGGTACTCGGCGTCCGTGCCCGAGATCAGGTTGTCACAAACCAGCGCCCCGATGCCCTCCCTGCTGCAGTCCACCGCCAGGATCTCTATCGGGCCGGGCTCCACCACGGTCGCGATCGTCGAGGATTCGGAGGCAATGGTGGTGCCGGTCGGCTCATCGTCTCCATTGAAGACGTTGAAGAGAAGGGCGATCACCACAACGGCGAAGAGAAGAGTGCTGATGGCCAGGGCGGCTCGCACCCCGGCGGTCGCCTGGACCGCCGGTCTCGGGGCGGTGGGGAGGGGTCCCTGGCTGAGACGCGCCCCACACTCCTGGCAATGCCGGTTGTTGGCGGGGTTGGTTGCACCGCACGACGGGCAGGTGACTTCGGGCTGGCGTGAGCCGGAGCGCTCGACCGGCGGTGGGGGCGCGCCAAGCTCGAACTCCTCGTAGTTCCCGTCGGAGTTCACCGTGATCACATTGTCCCCGCGCTTCGGGGCCGGCCCGGGGGCGAGGGGATCGATGAATGAGCCGCAATTGGGGCAGAACTGCTCGTCTGCCGCGACAGTCGCGCCGCAATGATCGCACTTGCGAGAGGCCACATCCCTCCTTCAGAGTTATTGTGCCACGACGTGTTTGTGTGGGCGATCAGAACTTACGAGCCCTGGACGGTCGCCTCACTTGTGGTCTCGGCCATCGTCGTGGTGGCCTTGGTGGGGGTATTGATTCTTACGGTTCAGCGGCGTAACCGATAACCGAAGGCAACGGTGGATATGGCTTTTCGCTGTGAGAATTGCGGGCATGTCTCCGCCAAGTGGATGGGTTTCTGCCCACAGTGCGGGGTGAATGAGCCCCTGGTCGAGTCGGCCGGCCCGGCCCGATCGGCGACCAGGACCGCGGAGTCGGTCGGGCTCAGAACGGCAGCGGCTCGAGGAGTCGAACGCGAGCCAACCGGGTGGGCGGAGATCGATCGAGTCCTCGGTGGCGGCATCGTCGCCGGGTCGGTGCTCTTGCTCGGCGGGGAGCCGGGAGTAGGCAAGTCGACCCTGCTCCTGCAGATGGCTGGGGCGATGGCACGGTCGGGGGAATCGGTCCTGATCGCTTCGGCGGAGGAATCGGCCGATCAGGTGGCCCTTCGGGCCAGTCGGCTCGGCGTCACCGACGAGACGATAAGCCTCGTCGCCGACGATGATGTCGATGCGATCGTGGCCCTGAGCCAGCGGGAACGGCCCCGGCTGCTCATCGTGGACTCGATTCAAACCGTTGGGGTCACCGAGATCGGGTCCGCTCCCGGTGGAGTCGCCCAGGTGAGGGAGAGTGCCGCCCGTCTGGTGAGACTGGCCAAGACCACCGGGATCGCCGTGGTCCTGGTCGGCCATGTCACCAAGGACGGAGGCCTCGCCGGCCCCAAGATGCTGGAGCACATGGTCGATGTGGTTCTCTATCTCGAGGGGGATCCGGACCACGGGTTCAGAGTGCTGCGCAGCATCAAGAACCGCTTCGGGGCCACCCATGTCTCGGGGATGTTCGATATGCGATCGGAAGGGCTCATCGATGTCGACGATCCCTCCAAGGTCTTCCTCGAAGGATGGGAGCCCGATGTGCCCGGCACGGTCATATACCCGGCAGTGGAAGGACGAAGGTCGATCCTGGTCGAGATTCAGGCCCTGGTCTCGCCGACCAATCAGGCACAACCGAGGCGGTCGATCCGTGGTCTCGACCCGACCCGGGTCAACCAGGTGCTCGCCGTGCTGGATCGTCACAGCTCGGTGCGGCTCCATGACAAGGAGGTATACGTCAACGTCGTGGGCGGCTGGCGTATCGATGAGCCCGGCTGTGATCTCGCCGTGGCACTGGCGGTCACCTCTTCGTACGGTGACCAACCGTTGGGCCGACTGGCGGCGTGGGGAGAGATCGGGCTCGCCGGGGAGGTCCGGTCGATCCCGATGGAGACCCGCCGGCTCGAGGAACTGGCCCGGATGGGCCTGGACCGGCACATCGCCCCGATCGGTGGTCAGCCGCTCCGGCTTCGCCAGGCATTGGCGGATGCGGGGCTGTAGAAGATTGCGTCGAGCTTCATTACCGGGGGCGTGACTCATCTGAGCCAAGGAGTCGAGGGCAAAGTCCGCCGGTGATCAGGTAGCCTCCCGGCTGTGGGTGGTCCCTCGATAAACGAGACACTGGAGCGCCTTGCCCCCGGTACCCCGATGCGCCGGGCTCTCGAGCGCATCATCCAACAGGGCAAAGGCGGCCTGGTCATCCTGGGCGACGGGTCCCGGGTCGCCGCGGCCAGCTCCGGCGGCTTCACACTGAAGGGGGCTGCGTTCAGCCCGGCCCGCCTCGCCGAGCTCTCCAAGATGGATGGAGGTGTTGTCCTCGACGATGCCTGGGCCACCATCCTCGAGGCCGCGGTCCATTTCATCCCCGACGGGACGATCCCTACCGATGAGACCGGCGCCCGCCATCGGACCGCCGAGAGAATGGCAGCACAGACCGGCAAGCCGGTGGTGGCGGTCAGTGAGGGCCGCAAGGTGGCGACACTCTTCTACGCGGGCCAGAAGATCGAATTGGCACCTCCGACCGAGGTGGCGGCCCACATCAACCAGGAGTTGCAGAGTCTCGATCGTCTCCGCAACCGCCTCGATGACGCCGAGGCGAAGCTGACCCGTCTCGAAGTCGTGGGGCTGGCCACACATCGGTCGGTGGTCACCGTCCTGCAACGGGCCGAGTTGGTCGAGCGGCTCGGCCGGGTCGTGGAGGCCAGGGCCCTGACCCTGGGTGAGGAAGGGCGCATCGTCTACTTGCAGTTGAGTGACCTCCTGTCTGGCGTCGAGTTCACCAAACGCACCGTGCTTCGTGATTATCTCAAGCCGCTTCGAGCGGCTGCCGTGCGTCAGGCTCTCGAGGAGCTCAGCCAGATGTCGGGCACCGATCTCGAGGATCCGAGCCGGGTCGGGAAGGAGATGGGTTTCCCGGATCTCGACGACCCGGCCGACCCGAGGGGTTATCGCCTTCTCTCTCAAGTCGGCCGTCTGCCCGACTCGGTTCGTGATGACATCGTCAAGCACTTCGGTTCGGTATCCCAGCTCCTTGCCGCCGACGTTGCTGATCTGCTCAAGGTCGAAGGTGTGGGGGAGACCCGTGCCGGCCAGCTGCGTGCCTACTTCGACCGTCTGCTCGACTCGGCCGATGAATGGGAGCCCGTCCTCGATTGACCTCGGGCACCGGTACACTCCGCAGCCGCATATGGCTTCAGTAGCTTCGAAATACTCGGTAGGGGACAAAGTGGTGCACCCACAACATGGGGCGGCCACCATCCAGAAGAAGGTAAAGCAGGAATTCGGCGGGAAGAAGCAGGATTACTTCGTCCTCGACATCGCCACCGAGCAGCTCACCGTGATGGTCCCTCTCGACAAGGTCGAGGACCTGATCCGACCGGTGATCTCGAAGACCAAGTCGCGCGACGTCCTCAAGTCGCTGAAGGGCGAGCCCGAAGAGGCGGGGAGCAACTGGAGCCGCTGGTACAAGGTCCTCAATGAGAAGATGACCTCAGGGGACATCTTCCAGGTGGCAGAGGTGGTCCGCGACCTGTCCTTTGCCCAGCAGACCAAGGGGATCAGCCCGGCCCTCAAGCGCATGCTCTCCAAGGCCCGTCTCACCCTCAGCTCCGAGCTCGCCTTCAGCCTCGAGATCGACGAGGACGAGGCAATCAAGAGGTTGGATCGCGCCCTGCCCAGGGTCGAACCGGACGAGGAATGAGCCCTGAGGTGTCGCCCGCCGGCGTCAGGGTCGGCTGGGGGTTCGACGCCCACCCCCTCGACATGACACCTCCGATGGTCCTCGGCGGGGTCGTTGTGTCCGAGGCACATGGTGTGGTCGCGACCTCGGATGGAGACGTTCTCGCCCATGCTGTGACCGACGCCGTGCTCGGAGCATCCGTGCTATCCGACATCGGCGAGCACTTCCCGTCGGCAGACCCGAAGTGGCAGGACGCCGACTCGCTCCTCTTGCTCGGGGAGGCCGCTCGGATGGCCGCTGCCGCCGGATGGCGGGTCTCGCACGTGGATGCCACTGTCCTCGCCGAGGAGATCCGGATATCACCGCACCGCGATGCCATTCGCTCCAATCTCGCGGAGGCGTTGGGGTTGGAGGTCGGCGCGGTCTCGGTCAAGGCGAGCACCACCGACGGGCTCGGGTTCATTGGCAGGGGGGAGGGCGTGGCCGCGGTCGCAATCGTCACCGTGACCACCCTGCCGTAACATTCCCCCGATGCTCCGGTTCAACAGCACGATTCACCGCGCCGTTGTCCAATTCGAGCCGAGGGACGAGGGCAAGGTCGCGATGTACGTGTGCGGCCCCACGGTCCAGTCGCAGCCCCATGTCGGGCACGGGCGGTCGGCGGTGGCCTTCGACGTCATCCGTCGTTACCTCATGTGGCGGGGCTATGACGTCACTTATGTGCGGAACATCACCGATATCGAGGACAAGATCATCGCCGCCGCGGCCGAGAGCGGTGAGAGCGTCGATGTGCTCGCCGAGAAGATGGCAAAGCGATTCGCCGCGGGCTACACGGCCCTGGGGGTGATGGCCCCCGATCTCGAGCCAAAGGCAACCGAGCACATCCCCGAGATCATCGAGATGATCCGGACGCTGGTCGATCGG
>JBFYOJ010000115.1:0-4732 GCA_041303885.1 Acidimicrobiia bacterium
GCTCGATATCCCAGCCGAGGAGTGGGGAGAGCACTTCGAGGAATCCCACGTCGCCTGGTCGAACGCCCTGCATGCCCGCCGCCGCGACACCGGTCGCTCGTACCACGTCGGCCCGATGGCCCGATACTCGCTCAACTTCGACCGGCTCACTCCGGTCGCACAACGGGCGGCCATCGATGCCGGGCTCGGCGACAGCTGCACCAACCCCTTCCGCAGCATCGTGGTCAGGGCGGTCGAGATCGCCTTCGCCTGTGAGGAGGCGCTGCGCCTGATCGGAGGCTACGAGCGGCCCACCTCCCCGTTCGTTGAAGTCGAGCCTCGCGACGCGGTAGGTCACGGGGCGTCCGAGGCCCCCCGCGGACTGCTCTACCACCGTTACGCGGTGGACGGGGAGGGGCTCATTTCCGAGGCACACATCGTCCCACCGACCTCACAGAATCAGCTGAGCATCGAAGACGACCTCCGCGCCTATGTGCCGGGGAGAACGGGCCTCCCCGACGATCGGCTGCAGTGGGAACTCGAGCAGGCGATCCGGAGCTACGACCCGTGCATCTCTTGCGCCACCCATTTCCTCGACCTGACCGTGGAGCGAGAGTGAGACGAATGGTCATCGGGGTGGGAAACCCCACACGGGGCGACGACGCCGCCGGGCTCGAGGTGGCCCGTCGGCTGAGGAAGGTGGAGAGCCATCAGCAAGTCGGCGGGTCGTACGAGTTGATCGATCTCTGGGATGGCGCCGACGAGGTGATCCTGGTCGACGCAGCGCGATCGGGGGCCAGTGCAGGGACCCTCCACCGCTTCGACGCCTCCGACCGGCCCCTTCCGGGAGGTGTCCTCGCCACCAGCACCCACTCGATCGGAATCACCGAGACCGTCGAGATGGCCCGGAGCTTGGGCCGGCTGCCGGGGAGGCTGGTGGTCTACGGGATCGAGGTGTCCGACCTCACCCCGGGGGCCCCGCTCTCCGCCCCGGTGGAGTCGACGGTGAACCGGCTGGCGGAAGTGCTCGACCATGCATGAGAGCGGTGTGCTGCGCGACCTGATGGCCCGGGTCGAAGAAGAAGCCGGTGGCGCACCCGACACAATCGAGACCCTGCGATTCAGGGTGGGCGCGATGTCGGGGATAGGCCCTGAGACTCTCAGGGAAGGCGCCCGTCACTACGCCCTGGAGCGGTGGGGCCACATGCCGGTGGTCGAGGTCGAGGAGTCCGACGATCCGACCGACCCCAATGCCCTCGGTGTTCTCCTCGTATCGATCGGCCTGGGAGGCTGACGTGTGCGTCGCCATCCCGGGACGGATCATCTCCATCGGAGAGCCGAACGCAGCATCGATCCCGGCGCGGGCATCGATGCTGGATGCAGAGCGCGACGTGGACCTGTTCCTGGTCCCTGATGCGGTTGTCGGTGACTATGTGGTTGTCCACTCCGGCTATGCGATCGAAGTGATCCCCAGGGAGCGAGCGGTTGAGACGATCGCATTGCTCGATCCAGGGCGAACCAGCGAATCCCAACTCCGCTAGCGACCATGCAACCCGCTCCTTCTCGAAGACGCCGGTTTGGGTCACTCGGGATACTGCGGTTCCGTCGTTTCGAGTTGAGTCCGAGGCGGCGGCGGATCCGTAACGGGGTGTCCGTCGCTGATCTCCGCCTGATCGCGCGGCGTCGTCTGCCCAGGGGGGTGTTCGATTACATCGATGGGGGTGCCGAGGACGAGATCAGTTTGGTGTCGAATGTGGCTGCTTTTGGTCGTGTCGGCTTCCGGCCGCGGGTGCTGCGCGATGTTGCCGAGGTCGACACGTCTTCGACCCTGCTCGGCAGGCCGTTACCCCTCCCCCTGGTCCTCGCCCCCACCGGTTTTACTCGTATCGCCGATCCGGCCGGTGAGCTGGCCGTGGCCAGGTCCGCCGGCCGGGCCGGGATCCCCTACACCTTGTCCACCCTTGCCACCAGGTCGATCGAGGAGGTGGCTGCAGTCTCCTCTGGGCCGCTTTGGTTCCAGGTTTACGTGTGGCGTGACCGTGGTCTGGTAGCCGAAATGGTGGAGAGGGCCGCCGACTCGGGATATGAGGCCCTCTGTCTCACCGTGGACACTGCCGTGTTGGGCAAACGCGAACGCGACCTGCGACATGGGTTCACCCTGCCCCCAAAACTCGGGCTCTCGACCATATTCGACGGCATCGTCCACCCCGGGTGGACCTGGCAGTTCATCAGATCCGAACCGATCGTCTTCGCCAACGTGGCCGGTCGAAGTGTCGGAGACGGCGCCAAAGCGGTCTCCCTGGCCGAATACGTTGCCAGCCAATTCGATCCCGGACTGTCCTGGGACGACATCGAATGGCTCCGATCGAAATGGAACGGGCCGATCATCCTCAAAGGGATCCAAACCACCGACGACGCCGTCATCGCAGCCGAGGAAGGAGTCGACGCCATCGCCATCTCCAACCACGGTGGCCGCCAACTCGACACCGCTCCCACCCCCCTCGGGCTCCTCCCCCAGGTCGCCGAAGCGGTCGCCGGCCGGATCGAGATCATCTGCGACGGTGGCATCCGACGAGGCAGCGACATCGTCAAAGCCCTCGCCCTCGGAGCCAACGCCTGCATGACCGGCCGCGCCTACCTCTACGGGCTCGGAGCAGCCGGAGAACAAGGAGTCGACCACGTCCTCGACCTCCTCACAACCGAGATGAGCCGGACCATGGCCCTCATCGGATGCCCAACCATCAACAACCTCGACCCGAGCTACATCACGGTCCAAACACAGACAACGCGCTGAAACCCGGACCAGCGCGATCCCGTCAACCGATATGGCTGCCTGCATAGGGCTCGACACCGATCTCGGTGGCCTTGACCGACACCCAGATCACAGAGCCCCTCACCAATTGCAACTCTCTCGACGATTCCTCCGTGATTTCGACTGCGAGCGGGAGCGGGTCGCCAACACGCAGCCGAACCCGTTCGCCGAGGTGCTCGATGAGGTCGATCGTGGTCGGCCAGGCGTTGCGGGGACTTCCTTCCGGCTGGCGCTTGTGGACCGAGATCGCCGCCGGCCGAATGGTCGCCAGCACCGGCCCGCTGACTTCTGTGCCGACGATGTGCAGCAGGTGCCCACCCGCGTCGACCAGTCCGTGCGAAGCGTGGCCCGTCACCAGGTTCGCCCCGGCAAGGTCGGCGACATAGGGACTGCGGGGCCGGAGCCGGATGTCGTCCGGTGCCCCGGTCTGAGTGATCGATCCGCCTTCGATCACGCAGATCTCATCGGCGAGGAGAAAGGCCTCGGTCGGGTCGTGGGTGATGAGCAGTCGCGGGCCGGAGAAGGTGTCGAGGTGCTGGGCGAGGGTGTGGCGGAGCTCGACCCGGGTGGTCACGTCGAGGGCGGCAAGCGGCTCGTCGAGGAGGAGTAGGTCGGGCTCGGTGGCCAGGGCGCGGGCCAGGGCAACCCGCTGGGCCTGGCCGCCCGACAAGGCCTCCGGTCTCTTCCGGGTCTGCTCTGACAGACCGAGGCGGGCCAGCCACTCGCTCGCGACAGCCAACGCCTCCTGGCGGCCCGTCCCCCGACTGCGCAGCCCAAAGGCCACGTTCTCGATGACGGTCAGATGTGGGAAGAGGAGATAGTCCTGGAACACCACGCCAACCCTGCGCGCCTCGGGCGGGGCGAACACGTTCTCCTCCGGATCGTCGAGCACGGTGCCGGCCAGGGCGATCCTCCCGCGATCGAGAGCGAGCAGCCCGGCCAGGGCCGCCACTGCGGTCGACTTGCCCGCCCCGTTGGGGCCGAGGAGTGCCACCGTGCGCCCGGGCGCAATCGAGAGCGCGATGTCGATGCGAAACGACTCGCCCCTCGACAGCCCGAGCACGGCATCGAGCCCGGTAGTCAGAGCGCTCTCCACCAACGCTCACGCAGCGCGATCAGGACCGCGAGTGACACCACCACCATGAGGAGGCTGATCGCCACCGCCGTGTCGCGATCGCTCTCCAGGGCGACGAAGACCGCGAGAGGAAGTGTCTGGGTCCGGCCCTGGAGATTCCCGGCAAAGGTGATCGTGGCGCCGAACTCCCCCAACGCCCGAGCCCAGGTCAGCACGAGGCCGGCGACCAGCGACGGGCCGATCATGGGGAGTGTGACCCGTCGCATGACCGTCCACCTGCTTGCCCCCAGGGTGGCGGCAGCCCCCTCGTAGCGCGCATCGAGGCTGCGCAGGGCCCCCTCGAGCGTGATGACGAGGAACGGCATGGCCACGAAGGTCGTGGCGACCACCACCCCCCAGGTAGAGAACGGGAGCAGCAACCCCGTCGCCTCATTCAGTGGCTCCCCGATCACGCCCCTCCGACCCAGCGCAAAGAGAAGCGCCGCCCCACCCACCACCGGGGGGAGGACCAGTGGCAATGTGACGATCCCGCGAACCAGCGCCCTACCCGGGAACTCGACGCGGGCGATCATCCACGCCAGTGGCACCCCCAAGACCGCCGAAACACCCGTGGCCGTCAGCGACGTGACCAAGGACAGACGGAGTGCATCGGAGACGAGATCGCTGGACAGCAGTTCGGGGAGATCGCGCCAGGGCACGCGTCCGAGCAGCCCGAGCAACGGGATTACGAACAGAGCCAGCCCAAGACCGGCAAGGACGATCAGCGCCGGCAGGGGACGCCGGCCCGGTCGCTTGCGATATGCCGCCAGCCCGGTCATGGCGCGGGGAAACCATGGTCGGTGAGGATCGCCCGTCCCTAGGGGGAT
>JBFYOJ010000116.1:0-4868 GCA_041303885.1 Acidimicrobiia bacterium
CGAGGTCGATCGGCACGCCGAATCCCTGTGGCACGTAGCTGACAGGATCGCTCATGGCACGATCTGGGCCAGTTCCGACACTGCGATATCAGTCGCCCCCAATTGCTTGAGCAATGGGATGAGACGGGTGAGATCCCCACGAGGGACGGCCGCCTTGACCGCCATCCCTGCTCCGCCGTGAAGCATGGCCACGGTGGGCTCCCTCATGCTGGGCAGGGCGGCGATGATGGCGTCGAGGTCTTCCAGCGAAGCGTTGAGCTCGAGCATCACGCGTTTCCTCGCTTCGAGCACCGATCGCAGGCTCAAGGCCAGACCGTCGATCGCGCTCTTCTTGTCGGGGTCGGCAATGGCCCCCGGGCTGGCATAAAGCCGAGTCGACGAGGGGAGCAGCACATCCACGATGGCCAACCCGTTGGCGGCGAGGGTCTCTCCCGTGGCCGTGTTGTCGACGATGATGTCGGCGTCCTCCGGGGGGAACACCTCGGTTGCCCCGTACGAGTGGACGAAGGTGGCATCCAGCCCGCGTGCCGTGATCCACTGGCGGGCAAGACGCTCGTACTCGCTGGCCACCACGAGGTGACTGCTGGGAAGCGTCCCCCCGACCAGGAGGCTCTCCGGGGCGGCGGCCACGATCCTCACCGGATCCAGACCTGTGTCGAGCAGCTCGACGAGGTCGGCCTGTTTCTCTGCCACCCAGTCGGCCCCGGCAAACCCGATGTCGCGGGAACCGGCGGCGAGCATCTCCACGATGTTCTGCGGTTTGAGGAGCTTGACCTCGAAGCCGGGCTCGGAAAGGACCGGCCGGTAACCGCGCTGGCCGACGTGCAGCTCGATGCCGGCCGCGGAGAGCAGGTTGAACACACCTGTCTCCATCCTCCCTTTCGGGACAGCGAGGTGAATCGTCGGCTCGGGTCTCATGGGGCTTCCTTCCCGCCGATGCGGCGATCGTGCGCCCTCCGAAAACGAAAAACGCCGACCGCTGGGGTCGGCGTCTGCGTGGTAGCTGTTTTCAGCCCATCGTCATCCGACCCGCGCGGGGTGGTGATGATGGTGGGCGTGAGCGAACAGCCGGTTCATGTCTGTGACGAGCTTACGGCATCTGGGGGAGATGGCAACTCGGCGGACCGACCGAGGCCGCGCCAGTAGTGTCGTGACGACTCGCATCCGATCTGAGGTACCCCATGTCCAAGTTCGTTGTCGACTGCGGCACCGTTCTCCACCTGGCGAGCACGGGGGTCGAAGCCCCCGCTGCGCACAAGCTCCTCGCGCCGACTCTCCTTCGTTCCCAAACCCTGTCGGCACTCCACGAGGCCGTCCAGCGGGGCGACATCCCTGCAGATGTCGCCCGGGATCGTCTCGCTCGCATCGGGCAGATGCCGATCAGGCTCCTCGGCGACGCCGTTCTCCGGCGTCGGGCCTGGGACCTGGCGGATCAGCTGGGATGGGATTCGACCTACAACGCCGAGTACGTGGCACTCACCCAGCTACAGGCCGACGCGTTGGTGACCCTGGACGCCGAGCTGGCGCGCCGCGTCGAAGGGATCGTCGCCACTGCCTCGATCGACGTGCTGCTCTAAGGGGCTGGACGTCGTCGGTGGGACCGCAGTGGCTCACTTGACCCATACCCCGAGCAGTGTCGGCTGCAATGTTTCGGACACCACGTCGAGCCATCCGTCGACAATCCGACCCATGTCAGTCTCGTCACGAAGACCGCCGGCGAATCTGTCGGCGACGCGCTCCGCGTCGTACCGGGATCGGTTGAATCGTCGATCCACCCGAGCCTGGATCCTCTTTCGCACCGGATTGAACACGGCCGCCGCGGCCAGAGTCGATGCCACCACCGGGATGTCTCCCTCCACCCCGGACAGCTCGCTGAAGAGGAAGATCACACCGCCATACACGATGGCCAACACCCCCACGACCATTGCGTACACCACGGTGCGACTGATGAGGCGGTCGATGTCATAGAGCCGGTGACGGTGCATGGAGAGCCCGATGGCGACCGGGATCGCTGCCCACACCAGTTGGATGTTGAAGTCGTCCCAGAAGAAGAGGAGCGCATACGCGGCAGCCCCCACTACACCCGCCGCCATCAACCATTTCAGCTGGAGCCGCTCGTTTCCGGTCGCCCTCCGATAGCGGAATACGACGGAGACTGCCGAAGCCACGATGCAGGAGACCAGGCTGACCACAAGCACCACCCCGGCCGGCCCATCATCGAACGAGCCCAACGCCTGGATGCCCAGCGGGTTCTCATACACCGTCTCCTGGACTACTCCCGGAAGGAAGAAACCGGTGAGGGTGAGGAGGGCGACGGTGCCACCGAGCAGCCAGGCGACCGGCCGCCATCGCGGCGAGGGGAGACGCCCGTCGGGGAACAGCAAGAGGAGAAAGCCGATCAGTCCGACACCGGGTACCCAGAGTGGATAGGCCAGGGCGGCAATCAGGTCCGGTCTGGCCAGGGTCCCGGGGTGAGCCGACTCGTAGATGAGGAGGCCGTCGAGCAGGATCCAGATCGACCACACCCCCGCGAACCCGAGACAGATCCAGGCGATCCTGTTTCCAGGTCGATGGAAGGCGATGATCACGCCCACCACGGTGAAAGCAGATATCCAGAGGCTGAACCCGAGTGCGTCTGCCAGGTCGCCCCCCTGCCAGGACTCGGTGCTCGCGTACACGATCAAAGACGCGAGGTAGATGATGGCGATGAGAGCGGCGGCGGCGATCGCAGTGCGCCGAGCGATGGACTCGTCCACAGCCGGAAACTAGACCGCGGTCGTTCCGAGAGCGTTACGACCGAAGGCAGGGGTGCGGGATTCGCCTGGCTTCGCCGTTAGCCTTCAGGCCCCGATGACCAGAAACGTCCCCCATAAGCCGGCGCTCGAGGGTCTCGAAGCCAAGTGGATGGCTCGATGGGAGAGCGACGGGATCTATCGATTCGATCGCTCCAAGGATCGATCAGAGATCTTCTCGATCGACACCCCGCCCCCCACGGTGTCGGGGTCGCTGCACATGGGATCGGTCTTCGGATATGTCCAGGCCGATGCCAATGCCCGTTATCGGCGGATGAAGGGGATGGAGGTCTTCTACCCGATGGGGTGGGACGATAACGGCCTTCCCACCGAGCGCCGGGTGCAGAACTACTACGGGGTTCGTTGCGACCCATCCTTGCCCTACGACCCGGACTTCACCGCGCCCCGGGAGCCGGCCGACCCCCCGATCGCGGTCAGCCGGCGCAATTTCGTCGAGCTCTGCCACGGCTTGACCGCCGAGGACGAGAAGCAGTTCGAGGACCTGTGGCGGACGATGGGGCTGTCCGTCGACTGGACCCAGAGCTACGCGACGATCGACCCGCACAGCCAGCGGATCAGCCAGAAGGCCTTCCTCCGCAACCTCGCCCGGGGTGAGGCCTACTCACAGGAGGCACCGGTGCTCTGGGATGTCGACTTCAAGTCGGCCATAGCCCAGGCCGAGCTCGAGGACAGAGAGCGGCCGGGCGCCTACTACCGGATCGCCTTCGAGAACGGCGATGGCTCGCCGCTGTTCATCGAGACCACCCGGCCCGAGTTGATCCCGGCGTGTGTCGCCCTGGTTGCCAACCCGGACGACGAGCGCTACCAGGATCTGTTCGGCACCACGGTCAGTTCGCCTGTGTTCGAGGTGGCGCTCCCGGTTCTCTCCCACGAGTTGGCCGAGCAGGAGAAGGGGAGCGGGATCGCCATGATCTGCACCTGGGGCGACACCACGGACGTGACTTGGTGGCGCGAGCTCGATCTCCCCACCCGTGCCGTGATCCAGCACAACGGGAGGCTCAGCCAGGACATCCCCGACTGGATCGAGAGTGACGCCGGGCGTGAGGCGTACCGTCAGATAGCCGGTCTATACCCCAACCAGGCGCAGAAGCGGCTCCTCGAGCTGCTCGAGGAATCCGGTCATCTCGACGGGGAGCCACGCCAGATCACCCACCCGGTGAAGTTCTACGAGAAGGGTGACCGTCCCCTCGAGATCGTCTCCAGTCGACAGTGGTACATCCGCAACGGCGGTCGCGACCCGGGTCTACGCGCCCGGCTGATCGAGCGCGGCAGCGAGTTGGATTGGATTCCCGAGTTCATGCGAGTCCGCTACGAGCACTGGGTGAACGGTCTCACCGGTGACTGGCTGATCTCCAGGCAGAGGTTCTTCGGGGTTGCCATCCCGGTCTGGTACCCGGTGACCGATGACGGCGAAGTCGATTACGACCACCCGATCCTCCCCGACGAGGGCTCTCTTCCCATCGATCCGACCTCGGCCACCCCTCCTGGGTATGAGGAGAGCCAGAGGGGCCGGCCCGGAGGCTTCGCCGGCGATCCCGACATCATGGACACCTGGGCCACATCCTCGCTCACTCCTCAGATTGCTGGGCACTGGGATGACGACCCGGACCTCTTCTCACGGGTCTTTCCCATGGACCTGAGGCCACAAGGGCCCGAGATCATCCGCACCTGGCTCTTCTCCACTGTGGTCCGCTCCCACTACGAGCAC
Source organism: Acidimicrobiia bacterium (assembly GCA_041303885.1). GTDB lineage: Bacteria > Actinomycetota > Acidimicrobiia > Spongiisociales > ZC4RG35 > JARDZU01. The sequence goes on from JBFYOJ010000116.1 coordinate 4,522, forward strand.
GACTGCGTGCCCTGGGCCCACGCCACCATCAACGGTTGGATCCTCGACCCTGACCGCAAGAAGATGTCCAAGTCACGGGGCAACGTGGTGACGCCGATCCCGCTGATCGAAGAGCACGGAGCCGAGGCGGTCAGGTACTGGGCATGCAATGGGCGCCCTGGCACCGACACGGCGGTCGACTTCGGCGTGATGAAGATCGGCCGCCGGCTGGCGATGAAGATCCTCAACGCGGCGCGATTCGCCCTCGGTTTCGCCGATGACGTCGACCCGGCGGCAACGACGGAGCCGCTCGATCGTTCGATGCTGGCCGCCCTGGCCGAGGCGGTCACCCAGGCCACCATTGCCTT
>JBFYOJ010000117.1:0-12366 GCA_041303885.1 Acidimicrobiia bacterium
CCTCGAGCGGGGTATGGCAGACGATGTGATCGACCGAGTCGAGCTCACGCATCAGATTGGCGATGCTGCGTCGCTGGTCCCCATAGAAGTACTGACGCACCCTCGCCCTGAGGTTGGCCGCCTTGCCCACGTAGATCACCTGCCTGTGCCTGTCCCGGAACAGATAGACACCGGGCCGGCGTGGAAGCCCATCCGTGAGCCCGATCTTGGAGTAGTGGGCCGATCCCCGCGCCCGGGGCAATTGCAGGAGATCATCGAGGTTGGTGACCCCGAGACCCCCGGCCCGCTCGAGGAGCCCATGGAGCACGTGGGCGGTGGCCATGGCGTCGTCGAGGGCGCGATGTATGGGGACGACCGGACTGCGGAAGTGAGCCGCGAGTGTCTGCAGCCTGAGATTCCGCACTTCGTCGCGTACGAGGCGCCGGGCAAGAGCGGCAGTGTCGACCGAGTCGTTGGGCAGCCGGTCGTAGTCGAGTCTCGTCGCGGCTGCGTTGAGAAACGACAGGTCGAATCGGACGTTGTGACCGACGATCACTGCATCACCGATGAACTCCAAGAACGCCGGAAGTGCCTCGGCGATGCGCGGGGCGTCGATCACCATCGACTGGGTGATTCCGGTGAGGATGGTGATCGACGGGGGAATGGGCAGGCCGGGATCGACCAGCGTCTGAAAGGTCCCCAACTGTTCGCCGCCGCGGTACTTGACCGCACCTATCTCGGTGATGGCACAGTCGAGGGGGGATCCTCCGGTGGTCTCGAGATCGAGCACACAGAATGTGACGTCGAACAGAGGTGTCGATAGATCGTCGAAACTCGGTTGGAGCAGGGCAGACACGGCCCACTGCAGGCTAAGTCGAACACATGTTCGATGTCAAGCAACATGGAGAGCGATCTCAGCACGACCGCTGGCGAAGAGCCTCGAAGGCGAGGATCGCCGCCGAGACCGACGCGTTCAGGGAGTCCGCCGCTCCGTGCATGGGGATGGAGACGAGGAGACCGGCGGCCGAGCGAGCCGACGGGGTCAGCCCGTCATGCTCGGAGCCGATCAGGAGAGCAGTAGGCCCGGACAGGTCCGCTTCCCAAAGGGTGGTCGAGGCGAGGGGATCGGCTGCGACGATGCGGACATCGCGCTGCTCGAGCCAGATCGCGGCGGTTTCGAGATCGGTCACGGCGAGAGGGACGGTGAACAGCGTTCCGGTCGAGGCCCGGATCACATTGGGGTTGAACGGGTCGATGCCGGCTCCGAGGGCAATGACGGCATCGACCCCTACCGCATCGGCAGTTCGAAGCATCGCTCCGAGATTGCCCGGTTTCTCGATGGCTTCAAGGACGAGGACCAGCGGCGCGGGACCAAGCTCGAGGCGATCCAGGTTCACATCGAACTGCTCGAACACGGCGATGATCCCCTGGGAGTGCCCCCGGTACGACGCTCGATCCAGGGCGAGAGCATCGACACTCGCCTCGTCGGGGGCGGGGAAAGGAGACCGGGAGAAGAGGGAGTTGTCGTAATACACCTCGGTAGGACGATGCCCGGACTCGAGCGCCCGGCCGAGGTCCCGGGCCCCTTCGACGACGAACACCGACTCGCGGTCACGTGCCTCGCGGTTCCTGAGCCCGACCAACCGCTTGATACGCGGGTTGGAGGGCGAGGTGATCTGTGCAGCGTCCCTCTCCTCCTCGTCTCGCGACATAGGTCAGGACACCTCCCATCTTTCGTGGTGGACGACGCTGTCACGGGGTCGGCTGCCCCGGTCGAGACTGGAGGAGCGGCGGTCTGCGAGCGGGTGCCCCACAGTGACCACGCCGATCGGGGAGTGCTCCGAGGGGATGTGGAGCAGGGCCGCGAGGTCGGGCAGCGAATGCACGCCGAGGAACCCGGCGGCAAGGCCCTCGTCCACGGTGGCGAGTAGAACGGCCATCAGGGCCGCCCCCGCGTCAACCCACCAGTAGGGGACCGGCCAATCGATCTCCCCGCCATCCGGCCCGAGTTTGTCCGGTTCCCGGTATCGATCCCGGTAGGCCGTCTCGCTGACCGTGATCACGATGTGGGCCGGTGCCAGCGAGATCCACGGGTCAAACCCGACAGCCACGTACTCCTCTTCGTCAGCGAGGTGAGCGATTGCGGCACGGGTCGCATCGTCGGTCACGATCACGAAGCCGACGCCCTGGCTGTTGCCGGCCGAGGGGGCGCGAAGCCCGGCATCGACAATCCTCTCGAGCGCAGCGGGTGGCACGGGATCCGGGGCGTAGTTGCGCACCATCCGCCTATTGCGGAGCACGTCGGCGAAGTCCATCGGCCAATCTTCTCATTTGGGGTGGGAACGCGTGTCGAAACTGATCAATGACAACCACCGTTGTATGTCTTATGGTGTCGGTCGGCGGCTCCAGGGATGAAGTCGTTCCGATCACGGAGGGAGCATTGACCCCAACGGCGGGCAACGAGATGAGGGTGGTCTGGACGAGGGGGAACGGCTGTTCCGAGCTGGCCCATCTCCTCACCGATGGCACCGCCGGGCGCATCTCCGGCGACCTGGTGGAGGAATGCATCAATCAGCGGGCCGACCTTCTCGTCTCTCGTCGGCTGCCCGGCTCCTTCGACCTGGTGAATGTGGCGGTGCCGCTCGACTTCGTCCCGGAGAACGTGACTCGCGTCGCTTCGGCGGTGGCGGGGGGCCCTCACACCTTTCTGGCTGCCGAAACCGCATCGAGGATCGCCCGGGGCCTCGGGGTGGAGGCGGAGATGATCTCCGCAGTGAGGCCCGGCGGCGATCATGCCGAGGCGGAAGAGCTCCTCGAGCACATCGGTCTCGCACTGCCCGACTTGGCGGGCCGGGTGGTAGCCGTCGACGGGATCTCGGAGTTGGTCGAACAGCTCGATGAAGGGACCCTCCTCGTCCTCGGCGCCCCGGGAGGCTCGTGGTTGCAGCGCTCGAGGTTCGGCCCCGGCGCCAGGCTGATGAGCAAGGCCCCGGCCGGTGCCATCGTGGTGCGCAGTGCCCCGGACCGGGTTTTTCGCTGGATGGGGGACCCTGTCTTCGTCAGCCCGATGCGAAACGCCGATGACACACTCCTCCTCCACCCGGAGAGAGTCCTCGCCGTCGCAGACGAGGGGCTGCTGATCGGGCTCGTCCGCAGGGAGAGCCTGGAGAGCGCCGGTGACTCCTCGGTCGGGTCGGTCATGGAAGAGGCCATCTCGGCCAAGGTCGACGAGACCATTGCCGAGGCCATGGAGCTCGAGCCGACGTTCGGCCGTGACCCGGTCCCGGTCACCGATCACCACGAGCGCCTCGTCGGTGGATTGTTGTTGCCTGTGGCCTGAATCCGGCCAGAATCAGCGCCGTGAATCTCAGAAACTTCCTGTGGGGGACCTTCTGGACGCTGCTCGGCCTGACCCTCGTGTTTCATGTCGCCGGCGGTTGGTATTTCTCCAGTGAGTTGATCGACGACGGCTTCGTTCCCGATCCAGAGCCGATCGCCCTGGTCAGCGGCGACTATCAACTCGAGGAGGTGGAATATCAGTCCCCACTTGGCGCCATGGATGCCTGGTACCTGCCTTCAGATGGGTCGACCTGGGTGATCCACGTCCACGGGAAAGGGGGCACGCCGGAGGAAGCCGAGCCTTTGTTCGGTCCGCTGCAGGCCGCCGGCTATCCCCAACTGTCGATCGCATACCGGAACGACGCAGGGCAGCCGACGGATCCTTCGGGCTACTACCAATACGGCGTCACCGAATGGGCGGACGTCTCGGCGGCGGCGGACTTCGCCATCGAGAATGGCGCCGACTCATTGGTCCTCAGCGGGTTCTCCACCGGAGCGGCCCACGCCATGTCCTTCATCTCGAGGGAGCCGCGTGAGATCGTCGTGGGTGCGTTGTTCGACTCGCCCAATGCCGACTTCGGCCAGACCGTGGATTACGCCGCGTCCCAGAGAGAGCTGCCCGTGCTACCCGTGAATGTCCCACCCACGCTGGCGGCGACCGCCAAGTTCATCACCTCGCTTCGCATCGGCGTGAACTGGAAGGCAGTCGACTACATAAGCGACGCCGAGCGCTCGGTCCGCCAGCCTGTCTTGATCCACCACGGGACAGAGGACCTCACCGTGCCCATCGACGAGAGTGTCCAGCTGGCCGCGGCCAGCCCTTCCCTCGTCCGTCTCATCGAGGTCGAGGGGGCGGGTCACGTCGAGTCCTACGATGTGGACAGGCAGAGATACATCGATGAGGTGATCGGCTTTCTGCAGGGCCTGGCCGAATCCGACTGATCCCACCTAGGGTCGTCGATCGCCAAGGGAGATCAGGTGGCCGTAGATTCGATGATTCGCCTCGAAGGTGTGAGCAAGACGTTCCCGGGTAGCGCGAGCCCGGCCGTCAGCGGCCTCGATCTGGAGGTTGGTCGAGGCGAGTTCGTCACCCTGGTCGGCCCCTCCGGATGTGGCAAGACCACCACCCTGAAGATGATCAATCGGATCATCGAGCCTTCCTCCGGCAGGATCCTGATCGATGGCCGTGATGCCCTCGCCACCCCTGCCTTCGAGCTCCGACGGTCGATCGGCTACGTGATCCAGCAGATCGGGTTGTTTCCGCATCGAACCATCAGTCAGAACATCGCCACGGTGCCAAACCTCCTCGGTTGGGATCGCGCCCGAATCGATGATCGGGTCACCGAGCTGGTGGACCTGGTTGGCCTCGACCCGAAGATGCTCGACCGGTATCCGGCCGAGCTCTCTGGAGGGCAGCAGCAGAGGGTCGGGGTGGCCCGGGCCCTGGCCGCCGATCCGCCGGTGCTGCTGATGGACGAGCCATTCGGTGCCGTGGACCCCATCGTGCGCAAGCATCTGCAACAAGAGTTTCTGGCCCTCCAGGACCGTGTCGGCAAGACCGTGGTCTTCGTGACCCACGATGTCGACGAGGCGATCCTCCTCGGCGACCGGATGGCGCTGCTGAATGTCGGCGGCATCGTCGAGCAGTACGACGAGCCGGAGGTCATCCTCGCCAACCCGGCCAATGTCTTTGTCGAGAGCTTCCTCGGGGGCGAGCGGGGGCTGAAGCGTTTGGCCCTGCTGCCGGTCGGCGAAGCCGGAATGAGATGGGGCCCTGTGGTGGACGTGTCGGCGACACCAGGGGATGCATGGAGGGTCATGGAGCAGGAGGCCACCGACTGGGTCGGGCTGGTCGAGGATGGGCGCCTGCTCGGTTGGGTCTATGGTGCGGCCGTAGGTACATCGCCACTCCGGGAGCTGGAGCCGCGACCCTTCCTGGTGACCTTGAGCAGCGACTCCTCCCTCCGGTCTGCGCTCGATGCCGTGGTCACGGGTCACGCCCGGGTGGCCATGGTCGTGGATGAAGGCGTCTACAAAGGGATGCTGGATCTCGAGGGGATAGCCGAGGAGATCACCGAGTGACCGGCCTGTGGGGGCAGACGGCCCCCCTGATCGACTGGGAGTGGATCGGCCGCAACATGGGCGAGATCGTCGACCGGACCTGGGAGCATTTGACGCTCACCGCCATCTCGGTCGGGTTGGGATTGATCATCTCACTCGGCCTGTCGGTCGTCGCTCTCCGCTGGCGGTGGACGTACAGCCCGATCACCTGGGTGACCGGCTTGCTGTACACCATCCCTTCCCTGGCCCTCTTCGCCCTGCTTGTCCCGATCGTCGGGCTCAATGCGACCAACGCGGTGATCGCTCTGACTTCCTACACCCTGCTCATCATCGTCCGGAATCTCGTGGCGGGGATCGATGGCGTCCCCCAGCCGGTGCTCGAGGCAGCCGACGGGATGGGGTACACCCGTCGATCCCGCTTCTGGCGGATGGAGGTCCCATTGGCGATGCCGGTGATCATCGCCGGCCTTCGCATCGCCACGGTGACGACGGTCGGCCTGGTGACGGTGACAGCTGTGCTCGGCCTGGGCGGATACGGGTACTTCATATTGCGCGGTCTCAACACCTTCTTCTGGACCCAGATCCTGGTTGGGGTGATGCTCTCCGTGGTGCTGGCCACGATCCTCGACATCGGGTTCGTGTGGTTGCAGCGTCTGCTCAGCCCCTGGTCCCGCCGGGTGAGTTGATGGTCTGGGAATCGATCCGTGAGTTTCTCGCCGACCCGGCAACCTGGTCGGGGCCTGGATCGATCTGGGCCCGGTTGGCCGAGCACATCTTGGTCTCCATTGCGGCGGTGGTGATCGCAGCCGTGCTTGTGCTTCCAATGGCGGTCTGGTTGGGGCACGTCCGAAAGGGGTCTGACATCGCCACCGCCGTGGTGAACATCGGTCGTGCGGTGCCTTCGTTCGGGATCCTCGCCATCGCGTTCATGTTGCTGGTGCAGATCGGGGAAGGGATCAGGAAACCCTGGGCGGTCCTGATCACGCTGGTCCTCCTGGCTGCCCCCCCGATGTTCACCAACACCGTGGCCGGGATACAGACCGTGGAGGCCTGGACACTCGAGTCGGCCCGGGGGATGGGGCTCACCGAGGGTGAAGTCCTGAGACGGGTCGAGTTGCCTCTGTCCATGCCATTGATCATGGAGGGAGTGCGAATTGCCTTCGTCCAGGTGATCGCCACCGCCACCCTCGGGGCCCTGGTCTCCTGGGGCGGGCTGGGTCGATTCATAGTCGATGGCTTCGCCCAGCAGGACATGGGCCAGTTGATCGTGGGCGCCGTGCTGGTCGGTGTCCTGGCCATAGTGGCCGAGTTGGGGTTCTCCGCGGTTCAGAGGGCGACCACGCCTCGTGGGTTGCGGGTCGCCAGGTGACGGGAATCCTGACCCGGGCTGGGCGGTTGTCTGGTTGGGCCCGTCCTCGCGGGCCCGTCTGGAATCAACTAGAAGGAGATACCCATGCGGAGAGCCTTCCGCTCCCGCGCCGTTGGGGCGATCCTCGGTCTGGCCCTGGTGGTCAGTGCGTGTGGATCGGGTGACGGCGCAGTTGACGGTGACCCGATCAAGATCGGATCGTTCAACTTCAACGAATCTGTGATCGTGGCGGAGATCTACGCCCAGGGCCTGGAGGCCAATGGGTACACGGTGGAGCGCCAGCTGAACCTGGGGAATCGTGAAGTGGTCAAACCCGCGCTGGAGTCGGGTGAGATAGACCTGGTCCCCGAGTACACCGGGTCGGTGGCCGGGTTCCTCGGCGCCGAGCAGTCCGCCGACCCCGACACCACCTGGGAGGCGGCCAAGACAGCCTTTGAGGAGCTGGGGGTGACCCTCCTCGCCTTCAGCCCCGCCCAGGACAAGAACGCCTACGTGGTGACCGCAGAGACGGCAGACCAGTACGGGCTGGCCAAGGTCTCCGACCTGCAGCCGGTGGCAAGTGAGCTGATCTTCGGCGGGCCGCCAGAGTGCCCCGAGCGGCCACTCTGCCTCCAGGGCCTCGAAGAGGTCTACGGGCTCGAGTTCGCCGAATTCGTGGCACTCGATGCCGCCGGGCCCATCACGGTCGCTGCCCTGGACGGTGGCGAGATCGATGTGGCGCTCCTCTTCAGCACTCAGGGGATCATCGCGGCCAACGGCTGGATCTCGCTGGACGATGACATGGGGCTCAATCCTGCCGAGAACCTGGTGCCGGCGATCAGGGTCGAAGTCGTCGATGCATATGGCGACGACCTGGTGGCACTCCTCGACTCGTTCTCCGAGGCCCTCACCACCGAGGATCTCACCGAGCTCAACAAGCGGGCAGACCTCGACCAGGAGGATCCTGCCCTGCTCGCCGGGGAGTGGCTGACAACCAACGGCTTCATCGAGGGCTGAACTGACGCTGGATCGAGGCATCGAATCTGTCCCACTGCCTTCGTAGCCTGCAGGGCACGGAGGTCGAAGATGTTGATCGAGTGTGAACATTGCGCCATGCGGGAGACGAGCGCCTGTGATGACTGTGTCGTCACCTTCCTTCTCTCGAACGGACCGGTCGACCTGGATGAGACCGAGTTGACCGCTCTCAGCAATCTCGCCGGGGAGGGGCTGGTGCCACGACTCCGACTCGTCCCGACGGAGAGACAGGCAGGCTGAGGCGGGTCGAGGAGTTAGCCTCGACGCGGAATGGTCAAGGTCTATTCGATCTCTCTCGCGGTAGGGGTGGTAGGGCTGCTGGTCGTGATCCTGGGCGGCGCCCTGGCCGAGAATCTGGGGCGTGAGGGGTCCGACCCCGGGGGGAGGATGGGCATCGCCGGGCGGATGGTCATCGGGGGTTTGGTGGGATTCGGCATGGCGGGCCTGTCCGCCGAGTTTTCGACGCTCGACCTGAGCTGGCCGGTGGCGCTACTTGTGGCGATGGTCGGAGGAGCGGCCGGGGTGGTCTGGACCCGTTACGCCTCCCGGGGGGAATCAGGCTCCGATGCTGGTCCTGTCTGACGTTCATCACGCCCTGGAGCCTCTGCGCCGGGTGGTGGCAACTGGTGAGATGCTCCTGATCCTCGGCGACCTGGTCAACTTGACCGACTACCGGACCGGAGAGGGCGCCGTCGCCGAGGTCCTGGGGCTCGAGTTCTCCCGCGCTGCGGCGACTGCACGAGGCGAGGGCGACTTCAAGCAGATGAGAGCGCTCTGGGTGGAGAAAGTCGGTGACCAGATCGACGAGATCCGGCATGCCATCGGAGAGGCGATCGATCACCAATACGAGGAGATCGCCGAGGCCCTCGACGGCGGGCACGGCTATGTGATCCATGGAAATGTCGATCGCCCGGGATCGTTGCAGAGACATCTGCCTCCGGGTTTCGAGTACCTGCATGGGGAGACGAGAGACATCGAAGGGGTTCGCTTCGGCTTCATCGGCGGAGGGGCAGCCACACCGCTCCAGGCTGAGGGGGAGGTGTCCGAGGAGGCCCTCGAGCAGCTGCTCGGCGAGATCGGAGCTGTCGAGGTCCTCTGCACCCATGTGCCGCCTGCACTCGACCCGTTGCGCAGGGACGTCGTGACCGGCAGGGCCGAGAGAGGGTCGGTGCCCATTCTGCGCTACCTCCACACCCATGCCCCGCTCCTTCACCTGTTCGGCGATGTGCACCAACCCCAGGCCAGCACCTGGCGGATCGGACGCACCCGTTGCCGCAACGCCGGGTACTTCCGCGCCACGGGCAGGCCGATTCAGCTCGATCTGGCCAGTCTTCGATAGGCATCGGGCTGGCTAACCTCGGGTTTTCAACGACTGACGGAGCAATGGCCGAAGGAACCTTCCAGACTCTCGAGATCGACGCAACCGCCGAGGCCCTCTACGACGTAGCCGCCGATATCGCCTCTTATCCCGAATGGGCCACCGGGGTCAGGGAGGTCGAGGTCCTGGGCACCACGCCGGACGGCCGGGTGGACCGGGCGCGCTTCGTGGTCGAGGGATTCGTCAAGGAGATCGAATACGTCCTCCGCTACACGCACGACCGGCCGAACAAGCTCAGCTGGGTGGCCGAGCCGGAGTCCAAGGACGTGAAGTCCCTCGAGGGCTCTTACACCTTCAACACGGTCGACAGCGCCACCGAGGTCGTATATGCGTTGTCGGTCGAGCCGAATTTCACGATTCCCGGGTTCCTGAGACGCCAGGCGGAGAAGCAGATCGTCACCACCGCCCTGCGCGGGTTGCGCAAGAGGGTCACCGGCTCCGGCTCGACATGAGGATCATTCTCGTCACCGGCAAGGGCGGCGTCGGCAAGACCACAGTCGCCGCATGCACTGCTCTCGCCGCCGCCGATGCCGGACATCGGACCCTGATCACATCGACCGACCCCGCCCACTCCCTTTCCGACGCCCTCTCGGTCCACCTGGGCTCCGAGCCCTCGCCGGTTGTGCCGTTTCTCGACGGGCAGCAGATCGACACCCAGCAGCAACTGGACAAGTACTGGGGCTCGATCCGCAAGCAGCTGATGGACGTGCTCGACTGGGGTGGAGCTGGAGGGATCGAGGCCGAGGAGTTTCTCGTGTTCCCTGGCATGGACGAGTTGTTCGCCCTCCTCGAGGTGAATCGACATGCTCGATCCGGCGTCTATGACGTCGTGATCGTCGATTGTGCCCCGACCGCGGAGACCCTGCGGCTGCTCTCCCTCCCCGAGGTGCTGAGCTGGTATTTCGAGAAGGTGCTCCCCACCGAGCGCAGGTTGATGAAGGCGGCCCGTCCGATCCTCAGTCGCCTGACCGACCTGCCCATCCCTCAGGACGAGGTGTTCACCGCGGCGCAGTCGGTGTTCGAGTCGATCGAAGGGGTCAAGGAGTTGATGTCGGACCCGGAGATCACATCGGCGCGTCTCGTCGTGAACCCGGAGAAGATGGTCATCGACGAGGCACGTCGCACTTACAGCTATCTCGGCCTCTTCGGCTACGGGGTGGACGGTGTCGTCGTCAACCGAGTCCTGCCACAGGAAGTCGCCGACCCGTACTTCGAGCGATGGCGCGCGATCCAAAAGGGCCATCTCGATGCAATCGACGATGCCTTTGCCGAGGTTCCGCGCCTCCACCTGAGACTCTTCGACGACGAGATGGTCGGAGTCGACCGGCTCCGCTTCATGGCGGGCGAGCTCTACGGTGATCGGGACCCGATCTTCGATTTCTCGGCGACCCATCCGTTCCGGATCACCGATGCCGAAGGCGGTGGGATCGCAATGGAGATGGACATCCCGTTCGTGGACAAGTCGGAGCTGGACGTGTACCGAACCGGCCACGAGCTCTACATCCAGGTCGGCCCCTACCGGAGGTCTTTCATCCTCCCCGACGCACTGCGTCGGAGGGACGTGACGAAGGCTCGTCTCGATCATGGCACCCTCACGGTGTCGTTCTCCGACCCGGACCCCCGCTCATGAGGGAGCAGTCAGACGCGATGCAGGCGTTCGGCAGGGCGGGAAGGCGGGTCGTCTACCACTTGCTCCAGGCCGCGATCGAGGGGCTCAAGGCGATCGAGGCCGTCATCGAAGAGGTAGGGAGCATTGGCGACAAGAATGAGGGGGACCAGGCTTCCAACCGCACCAGGATCGAAGTGGAATGACAGAAGAAACTCACCTCGTACGGCCCGATGACGTGATCCCCCCGAATGGGGGGTCGATCCAGGGTCGGCAAATGCTCAGGGATGCCGCCCTGATGCTGCCCAATCTGGTCAAGCTGGTCACCCGGCTGCTGAGAGATCCCCGTGTCCCCCGACGATCGAAGGTCGCCCTGGGTCTTGCCGCGGCTTACGTGGCCAGCCCGATCGACCTCGTGCCCGAGTTCATCCCGGTGATCGGGTGGGCAGATGACGTGCTCTTCATCTTGCTCGCCATCGACTCACTGATCGAGAGGTCCGGCTCCGAGATCGTCGAAGAGCACTGGGACGGGCCAGGCGATGTCCTGGGCATCATCCGTGAGGTGCTGGGACTCACCCGCAACGTGGTTCCCCGGCGTCTGAGCAGGGCACTGGACCGCCTGGCAGGCTGATTGCCGGCAAAGTCGGCCGGCAAGGGGAAGTAGCCTTCGGTCATGGCCTTTCCGGACGGCATCGCCGACTTCCGCTCTGACACGGTCACCCGTCCCACTGCTCGAATGCTCGAGGCGATGGCCAATGCACCAGTGGGCGATGACGTCTACTCGGACGATCCGACCGTCAATGCCCTCCAAGAGGAGTCTGCCGCCGTGACAGGGATGGAGGCCGCCATCTACGTGCCCTCCGGGACGATGGGCAATCAGCTGTCGATCATGGCTCAGACCCGTCCCGGTGAAGAGGTGCTCGCCCATGAGGGAAGCCATGTGCGCAGCATCGAGGCCGGGGCGCCGCAAGCGTTGTCTGGAGTGGGATTCCGCACCGTCGCCGGGGACGGGGGCCGGATCGAGCCAGAGGACGTCGAGCAGGCGATGGCGATGTCGGGCTTCTTCCCGAAGATCGGTCTCATGGTCTGGGAGAACACGCACAACCTCTCCGGAGGAAGGGTCATCCCGATCGAGGTGATGGAGAAGACATCGGAGATAGCTCGTTCCCACGGGCTGAGGATCCACGTCGACGGGGCCCGGATCTTCAATGCCGTGACGGCGAGCGGTGTGCCCGCTGATCGATTTGCCGCGGTCGGCGACACCGTCCAGTTCTGCTTCTCCAAGGGCCTGGGTGCGCCCATCGGGTCGATCGTCTGCGGTCCTGGCGATCTGGTCGCCGAGATCCGGTACCTCCGCAAGCGTCTGGGAGGCGGCATGCGCCAGGCCGGCGTCATCGCTGCCGCCGCCAGGGTCGCCCTCGCAGAGCGTGAGCGTCTGGTCGAGGACCACGTCCTGGCCCGTCAACTCGCCGACGGGATCGCAGAGCGCTTCCCGGGGGCCGTGGACGTGTCTCTGGTCGAGACCAACATGGTGCGGGTCGATTACGCGGCGTTGGGCATCGAGTGGGAGGACATGAAATCGAGGCTCGATGGCGCCGGGGTCAGGGTGAATCCGCCGTT
>JBFYOJ010000118.1:0-10694 GCA_041303885.1 Acidimicrobiia bacterium
GGCCGGCCGTGAACCGGACCGCCCGGATCATGGCGTCAGGTCATGGCGGACAGGTCCTGCTCTCCGCCGCCGCTGCCGGCGGCGTCGACGGCCACCTGCCCGAGGGCTCCGACCTCCGTGACCTGGGGGTGCATCGTCTCAAGGACCTGACCGGCCCTGAGCATCTGTTCCAGCTCACGCACGTCGCCCTCTCCGCAGACTTCCCACCATTGGCCACTCTCGATCTCAGACCGAACAACCTCCCCGTGCAGGTCTCCGAGTTCTTCGGTCGCGAGTCGGAACTGGAGACGATTCGCGTGATGCTCGAAGACCCCGCGACGAGGCTCGTGACCCTCACCGGGCCGGGAGGCACCGGGAAGACCCGACTTGGCATCCAGGTTGGTGCCGAACTGCTCGACCGGTATCGGGATGGGGCCTTCTTCATCGATCTGTCCTCGGAGCGCGAGCCCGACTCGGCATTCGAGGCGATGCTGCGTGCGCTCGACCTGGCCGACGACGGCGAGGGCGCCCCGTTGCAGGTGCTCAAGGAGAGACTGCGCGATCGGAGCATGCTTCTCATCCTCGACAACTTCGAACAGGTGACCGCCGCCGCGGTCGGGGTGGCGGAGCTGCTCCAGACCTGTCCCGGGATCGAGGTGGTGGTGACCAGTCGCGAAGCCCTCCGGCTTCGCGACGAGCATGTGCTTCCCATCCCACCCCTCGCCCTGCCCGATCCTCACGCCCCACTTGCCACGATTGCGGCGTCGGAGGCGGTACGACTTTTCATCGAAAGAGCACGATCGGTGAGGCCCGATTTCGCTCTGACCGACGAGAACGCGGCGGCGGTGGCCGAGATCAGCATCCGATTGGATGGTCTGCCGTTGGCCCTCGAATTGGCAGCGGCCCGACTCAAGCTGTTCACCGCAGGCGATCTTCTCGACCGTCTCCGTCAGCGCAGCGACGTCCTCGGTGGGGGCGCCCGTGACCTGCCTGCCCGGCAACGAACCCTGCGTGCCGCCATCGAGTGGAGCTATGAGCTACTCGATCACGACGAGTGCAGAGTGTTCGAGTTGATGTCCGTGTTCTCCACGGCGCGTCTGGAGGCAGTGGAAGCGGTTGCCGCGGAGGTCCACGGCGACATCGACGTCCTCGACGTCCTGGCTTCGCTGGTGGACAAGAGCCTGGTACGTGGTTCGGAGGCCGCCGGGTCTCAGCGCTTCTCGATGCTGGCCACGATCAGGGAGTACGCCACCGAGCGGCTGGCCGGCTCCCCGGAAGCCGACGCCGTGCTCCGCGCCCACGCCCGCTTCTTCTCCGAATACAGCTCTGGATTGCGCGGCTCTCTCCAGGGCCCCGGGAGGGAGCTGGCACTGGAGGGTCTCTCCGCCGAGATCGGGAACCTGCGCACCTCCTGGCGATACTGGGTCGATGCGGCCGACCTCGAGCAGCTCTACCTCCTGCTCGACGGATTGTGGGCGCTCCACTATGCCAGGGGCTGGTACCACGCCGCCGTCGAGCTGACCACCGACCTGCTCGACGTTCTGGCAACAGCCGAGCCGTCACTCGACCGGGACCAGGAGGAGGTGACGTTGCGGACGAGTCTCGCCCGCGCCCTCATGGCTGTTCGTGGCTATACCCCAGAGGTGGAACAGGAGTTTCAGCGGGCTCTCGCCCTCTCCGGCTCCGGGGGCTCGGCGGCCAATCGATTCCCGGTACTTCGTGCCCTGTCCTTCTACTACATGAATCTTGCCGAGTTCGCCCGGAGCCAGGAGCTGGGACGTGAGATGATCGAGCTCGCCGAGCAGGAGAACGACCGGGCGATGCAGGTCGAAGCGCATTTCGTGTTCGGCTCCGCCACCGCCTTCACCGGGGACCTCACGACCGGGCTCCTTCATCTCGATCAAGCCATTGCCCTCTTCGACCCTCAGATGCACGGATCGGGCCGTTTTCAGCTCGGCACCAGCCCCGGGGTGGTTTCCCGCACCGCTGCGGCCCTGCTCCGCTGGCAGGCCGGATTCATGGACCAGGCCGCGGCAAGGGCTTCGGAAGCGATCGAGCTGGCCCGTTCGCTGGCGCATCCGTTCAGCCTGGCCTACGCGCTCTATCACGTGGCCTTCTTCGAGGTCGGCCGTCGTCGTTTCGAAACCGCCCGGGAACTGGCCTTGGAGCTGATGACCGTCGCCACCGAGAATGACTACCCGGTGTGGCGAGCATTGGCGTCGGTGATCGAAGGTGTTGCGCTTTGCGGGATGGGCCGGGCAGAGGAGGGGCTGGCCATGACCGAAGCCGGTCTCGACCTGTATCAGGGCTTGACCACTCCACCGGTCTTCTGGCCGCCACTGCTCAGTCTTCGGGCCGCCGCCTTCGCCATGGCCGGTCATCCCGATCGGGCGGTGGAGCTGATCGACGAGGCCATCACCCTCGGTGGAGAGGAGGAGACGTCGGCTCCCGACTTCCGCATGATGCGGGGCGACTTCCTGATGATGCTGCCGAAACCGGACCATGACGGAGCGGATGCCTGTTATCGCGCGGCCCTGGTTGGGTCGCACGCCATCGGCATGCGGCTGGTCGAGCTGCAGGCCGCGACGAGGCTGGTCGATCTCCAGCAGGCCCGGGGCCAGACGCCGGACGAGAGCGATGGTCTGCGCCGGATCTACGAGACCTTCACCGAGGGTTTCGATGAGCCAGATCTGGCGGCGGCCCGGCTGACTCTGGGTGTCGGCTGACGGCGTAGTCTCAGGGGTCTCAGTCGTTTGGGAGGGTTCGGCCATGCTGCGGGTAGGTGATGTGATGACCGAGGTGGTCGGAGGCACTCCTCTGGTCCGGCTCAACAAGACCGTCCCCGACAGCGCCGCCGACGTGTTCGTCAAGCTGGAGTGGTTCAACCCCACCGGCTCCTACAAGGACCGGATGGCGCTGGCCATGATCGAAGAGGCCGAGAAGCGGGGTGACCTCCGACCGGGGATGACCGTGGTCGAGTACACCGGGGGAAGCACCGGCTCGTCACTGGCCTTCGTCTGCGCGGTCAAGGGCTATCGGTTCCGTGTCGTCTCCTCGGACGCCTTTGCCGCGGAGAAGCTGCGGACGATGACCGCCTTCGGCGCCGAGCTCACCATCGTCCCCAGCGAGGGCGGGAAGATCACCCCGGATCTGGTGCCCCGGATGATCGAGAAGGCGAGGGAGATCGCCTCCGAGCAGACGAGCTATTTCACCAACCAGTTGCACAATGCCGACTCGATCGTCGGCTACCGCCAGATCGGTAACGAGATCTACGAGCAGCTCGACCGGCCGATCGATGTGTTCTGCGCCTCGGTGGGCACGGCAGGGATGGCGATGGGTGTTGCCCTCGCCCTTGCCGACGCCGAATCACCGGCCCGGATCGTTGTCTTCGAGCCGGCGTCGACGGCGGTGATAACCGGCGGTGAGCCCGGCAGGCACCGGGTCGAGGGGATCGGTATCGGGTACATACCGCCGCTTCTCGATCCGAACCTGTATCACGAGGCGAGGGCAATCGAAGAGGAGGACGCCCGGAACATGGCGCGACGACTCGCCGCCGAGGAAGGGCTACTCGCCGGGGTCTCGAGCGGTCTCAACGCGGCCGGGGCGGTGGGAATCGCCACCGAGTTGGGACCGGGGCACACCGTGGTGACGGTGGCGGTCGACACCGGGCTCAAGTACCTGGCCGGGGATCTATTCGAGGGGACCTGAGCTCGAAGCCGGCTGACCTCATTTGCCCCGGTTGATCGCCTCGAGCAGTTCCTGGTCGATCAGGTCCTCGTAGTCGGGGTGACGCTGGATCCACGAGGCGATGAAAGGGCAGAGCGGGACGATCTTTGCCCCCTGTCCCCTCACGTCGTCGAGCGCCCCACGGGCCAACGCCGAGCCCAGCCCCTCCCGTTCGTGCCCCGAGTGGATCTCGGTGTGCACGAAATAGAGACGGCTGCCTCGGAGGTGGTAGACGGCAAGGCCGGCCACCTCGCCACCGAGCTCGAGCACATAGCGATGGTTCTCGGGGTCATCCCGGATCACCAAGTCCGGCCCGTGTTGATGGGTCACGGTGTGATGTTGGCCGAGGCCGATTGGCGGAGCAAGCCCGCCACCGGTGACGGGCTGATCGCCGGTCGAGCTCAGGTGAATGCGAGAGCGACTGCGGCCGCGTAGATGAGCAACGTCACGAACAGCATGGCGTAACCACGCAGCCCCCGGTTGCCAAAGTCCTCACTGATCTTGGCGCCGGACAATCCCACCGCCGTCACGAACAAGAGACTTCCGATCCAGTCCATAACACGCCTCCGCCCAACATGGCCTCCACTTCGAAGCATACCGATGGGGCAGTGGCCCGGCACGACCTTCCTACCTCGCGGGCAGTGACTTTGGTCCCAACGCTGACGACCCAGGATGCCGGCCTGCAGCGCCATTTGGAGCCTACGGGCGCAAAGTCCACTCTCCGCAGCCATTGGAGTTGAAGGCAAAGTCACTCGAGGCGATCTCGACGATGGCCCGACCACTCGGCAGATCGTTGGCAATCACGTCGTCGAGGTCTCCCGAGACACCGGACAGACGCTCCCAGTAGCAGACGTCGCTTCCCGGGGCTTCATACGTGCCAGGGGAGATGTGAGCCCCGATCATCCACTTTCCCACGGGGATCGTGCTGAGCGGCTGGTCCAACGGGGTCATCGAGTACCAGCCGCCACAGTCAGAGTCGAAAGCAACATCCGCCGGCATGATTTCCACAACGTCATGGCCCGCAACGTTGTTGTTGGCGAGTATCTCTTCGAAGTCGCCGGAGAGCCCGGCGAGACGCTCCCAATAGCAGCCGAAGAGCTCATCGACGATGCCGGTCTCGTAGATCCCGGGCTGTACGTCCTCCCCGACGATCTGCACCCCGTCTCCGAAGGCAATCTCCCGTTCAGGAACGGTCGTCGTGGTTGGCGCGGTGGTCGTTGAAGCCTCTGTCGTGGTTGTGGTCGAAGCGGGCTCGGATGTGGTCGTGTCCACAGGCGCCGTGGTGGTGCTCTCCTGGGCGGTCGTCGAGGAGGGCACGGCCGTGGTCGTGGTGGTCGCCCCTTCGATCACCTCCGGGTCGTTCCCTCCAAGACTGGCGGCCAGGGCGATGATCACGATGACCGCTGCCGCGATGAACTACCAACGCTGCCAGATTGGCTTCTGGTCGGGGCTTTGCGGCGCCGGGGTGGAGGGAGCTGGTGTCCGGCCTGGCCGGTCGCCTGAGCGATGCGCTTGGCGGCGGTGAGAGTCGGGCCGACTGCAGCTGCAAACGCAACATCGTCGAGGGGAAGGAAGAAGAGCGGCTCGCCTGCCCCCTCGAGGCTGTACACGCTGTCCTGTCGGGTGAAGGTGATCGACGAACGTGGGTATCGGCCGACCTCGACCGCATTCACGGTCAGAATCACCTCGGTGTCGGTCAGAGTGCAGACTCCCTCGGCCCAGGGTGCGCCGGTCGCCGTGCCTCCCGCCTGAATGTGGCCCTGATAGTCCAACTTCCCTCCTCCACGCCCCGATTGCCTCGAATGATCGCAGGCTCCCAGCCTGGAGGCTCATCACCGCGATGCAGCGATGCTCAGCCCTCGCCTTGCGCGTCGATCGACACTCGAAACAGGTCAACCTCCCCGGCGATCCCCTTCAACGCGACCGTGGCCGCCTGCTCAAACGAAAAGCCCGACTGTTCGGTCGCTCCTGCCACCTCCGAGGTGACCAGCACCTGCCCGGGCCCTGCCTGGCCGGCAACGCGGGAGGCGAGATTGACGGTTCGGCCGAAATAGTCGCCGTCACGCTCGATCAAGGCCCCGGCATGAATCCCTGCGTGGGCGGGCAGTCCTTGCGTTCCGAGAGTGCCGATCAAACCGAGCACCGCGGTCAGGGCGTCGGTCACGTCGTCGAAGTGGAGCATCACCCCGTCGCCGAGGATCTTGACCAGCGAGCCGCGATTGGCGCGGGCCGAAGCCAGGGCCTCGAGCCGAACCATCTCGGAAGTCCGCACCGCGAGGTCGTCGCCCTCTCTTTCGGTCATCGACGTGTACCCGGAAACGTCGACGAAGGCGATGGCGGGGAGCCGGGTGGGGGAGGGGAGGGAGAGCCCGTGCTCGGCCATGGTTTGCTCGAAGCCCTCGATGTTGACCTGATCGATCGCCTGGCGCATGTGCCGCTGCAACAGCCAATGCAGCATCTCGGGGGCGAGCCGCGTCGCCTTCTCGGTGGTCAAGGCGATGACCGCGATTCGATCGTCCATGGGGCGGTCCGCGGAGGCGGTCAACGGCTCGGAGATCTTCTCCACGAAGAGGCGCGCCCAGCCCTCCGAAACCACTCGGGCGGGCTCGCCGATGAGACGCGCCGCCCTGAGCAACGTCTCGGGCTCCACCCCCCATGTGGCGACGAAGTCGGCGAGAATCGCTTCCTCGTCGGTTCGCAGTAGGTGATCCGGGGTCGGGTCGGGCAGACCCATCGCGAGATAGACCGAGGTCATCACATCGCCTTCCACACCCAGCAACGCGGCGAGCTGGGCAAGAGTGTGCCCCGATCTCGGGGCCGGCTCGGGATGAAACCGATCCAGGAACTCGAAGGTGAACAGGCCGCTGTCGAGGGCGGCAGCGATGTCGTCGAAGCTCAGCCCGGCGTCGAGAAACGACCTGGCGGCTTCCACCCGGATGATGTCCCCGGCGATGAACCTGCCATGGGATCCCGGTCTCAACACCCCGATCCCGACCAGACGGCGCAGCAGCTCGGGTTCGCTGTCGCTCTCCTCGGCGAGTTGTTCCAGGCTGAGGGCTCGGGGCATGGCGTGATGGTAGGAAAGCCGTGTCTGGGTTGACCCCGGGTTGGCATAGCCAGTAGGTCGCAACAACCTGGGAGCACTCAGCGGTTCGATTGCCGCAGTAGCGGGGTAGGGCCCGCCCGGCCGGTGACCAACGCCGGCCTCTCTCTTGCACACAGGTCAGGAAGGAGTGCGAGATGTCCAATACCGGCCACTTTGTTGGCGCGCGCCCCGGAATGCTCGGGTTCGTGGTGATCCTGCTCGTGACGATGACAGCGTGGTTGCTGCCGGCCATGGCGGCGAGGGCACAGAGCGCCGAATGCGAGGAGACCTGGGATCGTCTCGTTGCCTGGAGCCACGAGGAGGCCAACCGGGGATTGTCAACCACAGGTTTGGAGAGTCTCCAACTGCTTCTCGACGAAATCGAAGCCTGCTCGGAGGATGGCACCGGTGCCATGGGCGTCGACTCGGAGCGATGGAGAGGGCTCGCCCCCATCTACTTCGACGCGGGCGATATCGATCGAGTGATCTGTCTCATGGAGAAGGAGAGCGGCGGGAACCCGAACGCCCGCAACCCATCCTCGGGGGCCGCAGGGCTGATGCAGCTGATGCCGGCCTGGGCCGTGTTTTCGGGTATGACCCAGAGGACATGTTCGACCCGGTGGTGAACCTGTGGATGGCCAGCCAGATCCGCCACCAGCAGGGGTGGTCGGCCTGGAGCCCCTACCAGCGCGGTGCGTGCCGCTAGAGCGCTTCGGCTGTCTGAATCAGGTCTGGCTCCACCCGGTCCGCGTCGAGCGGGTAGGGGCCGGCCCCGTCGAATGAGAAGCTGATGTGACCGCAGCTCTCACAGACGATCCGTTCCATTCCCGCCGATCGGACCACGATCGTTTGGGGGTGCCGGCAGTTGGTGCCAAACAGTTTGGTCAGCTTCCTTCTCACGCAGAGTGTCTCCTGGTCGCTCTTAGTGACATTGTGATGGGGAGAGAAGCAAAACCTGTGGCAATCCGTCACATCCCAGCCCGACCGGCAACGAGACCTCGAAAACCGGTGGACAGGATCCTCTCCTCGTCCCTAGAGTCATCAGACATCTTATGACTTCACGTCCATCGTTTCTGATCGGTTGTGACATCGGGACCCAGAGCACCAAGGGCGTCCTGGTGGCCGAGACCGGTCAGACGGTGGCAACCGCCACTGCGAGCTACGGGATGGAATCCCCGGCTCCGGGATGGGCGCAGCAAGACCCGGAGGATTGGATCGAGGCGGTGGCCAAGGTGACCAGTGCCCTCACCATGGAGGCGCAAGGACCGGTGGTCAGCTTTGGCGTCTCGGCTCAGGTCGATGGGGTGATCGCCACCGACTCTGATTTCACCGTCCTCCATCCCGCCATCATCTGGCTCGACCGGAGAGCTGCCGGCGAGGCGGAGTCGGTGGAGGAGGTCTTCGGAGCGGATGCTCTCTACGAGCTGACCGGGCTCAACTGCGACGCCTCCCATAGTGCGCCGAAGATGCGATGGCTCCTCGACCGGCTCGACACACCACCCCGTCATCTCATGCCGCCGGCCACCGTGGTCACCGGCTGGCTCACCGGGAACGCCGCCCAGGATCATGCCAACGCCTCGTCTTCGATGCTGTTCGACATCAGGGCACGGAAGTGGGCGGACCAGTTACTCGACGCATTCGGGATCGACCCCGTCTCACTTCCCAACGTGGTCGATTCCACCGAAGTGGTGGGCATGGTCCGTCCCCAACTCGCAGACCGTCTCGGTCTGAGCCCGGATTGCCGTGTCGTCGCCGGCACCGGAGACGATCACGCAGGTGCAGTGGGCGCCGGTGCGGTTCAGCCGGGAGTGGTGGTCGATGTCACCGGGACCGCCGAGCCGATTGGTACGACCGCCTACACCCCGGCCCTCGATCCGTTGCGGTTGGTCGAAGCGCACGCCCACGCCGTTCCCGAAGTCTGGTTCATCGAGAACGGCGGCTTCGTCTCCGGGGGGAGCATCCTCTGGCTCTCGCGTGTGCTGGGAATAGACCAGCCGGAGGTGTTCGAGAAGGCGGGCAAGGCCCACCCAGGTGCAGATGGGCTGATTTTCATCCCGGCGCTCTCGGGCTCGATGGCACCACGCTGGAATTCCTACGCGCGCGGGTCGTTCACCGGTCTCGCCATGGATCACGATTCCGACGACCTGTGCCGTGCCGTCGTCGAGAGCTGCGTGTTCGCGGCCAAGGACATCATCGACCGTCTCGACGCCATGTCCCTCCCCATCGAGGAGATCCGGGTAGTCGGTGGCGGATCGCGAAGCCGGCTGTGGATGCAGATGAAAGCCGACATCCTGAAGCGGCCGGTTCGAGCCGTTCTCAACGAGGCCTCCGCCACGGGTGCGGCCTGTCTGGCCTCGGTTGCCTCTGGCTGGTATCCGGATGTGCCCGCCGCCGCAACGGCCCTGGTGAAAGACCTGGGTCCGCTCTTCGAGCCGGACCCTGGCACTTCCGGCGTGTACGAGGACGCCTACGGCCGTTACCGCGAGGTGTTCGACGCCCTCGAGCCGACCTACGGGGCGTGATGAGCCACGACCTGCGTTCCGACCTGAAGGCGACTCGTCGAGTCGCCGCCGAGCATGGCCGGGACGGGACCATCGGCCTGCAACGGATCGCACTCGGTCCCGACGCGCTCGACCATCTCCCTGCCGCCGTGTCGAGGGTGGCCCGCTCCGAGCGCCTCGTCATCCTCGAAGATGCCACCCCAATGACGGTCGACAATGCCGATCTGAAGGAGCGAAGCGCCGAGCTGCTGGCTGCGGTCGGCACCCCCCACCGGGTGGTCCTCGGCCCTCCCGACGGTGCCCTCCACGCCGATGCAGATGCCATAGCCGTCGCCGCTGCAGCGGCCGGTGACGCGGGATGCCTGGTCGCCGTCGGCTCCGGGACCCTGACCGATGTGGCCAAGGAGGCTTCCCGGATCAGCGGGGTGCCTCTGGTCGCGGTCCAGACCGCAGCCTCGGTCAATGGCTACGCCGACGGGATGGCGGTGATCCTCAAGGACGGGGTGAAGCGGACCGTGCCGTCGGCATGGCCCGTCGAGCTGCTGGTCGACACCCGGGTTCTGGCTGATGCCCCGGAGGCATTGACTCGGTCCGGGTTCGCCGAGATGATGGCCATGTTCACCGCTCCGGCCGACTGGCGTCTTGCCGCCGGGGTAGGCCTCGACCCCCGGTACGACCCGAAGGTGATCGACCTGTTCCGATCCCGGGGCGACGAGTTGCTCACCGCCGCGTCCCAGGTCGGGGCCCGCCGGCCCGAGGCACTCCAGCTTCTCGGCCTGTTGCTCACCCAGTCCGGTCTGGCCATGGGCGCGGTGGGTCGGACCGCTCCTCTCTCCGGGACCGAGCATCTGATCAGCCATCTCCTCGACATGTCGGCCGTGGCTGCGGGGGGGCGGGCGGGATTACATGGGGCTCAGGTCGGTGTTGCCGCGGTCATCGCCGCCTGCCTCTGGGAGCGGGTCCTCGATCGGCTCGACCCGGCCCGCCTCCTCGATTCGCCCCCGCCGGCCGACCTCGCCGAGGAACTGGTGGAGAAGGCGTTTGCAGGGATCGATCCCGGTGGGGCGATGGCCCGGGAGTGCTCGCGGGACTTCCAGAGCAAGCTCACCTCGTGGGCCGCGTTGGATCGGGCCCGGGTCGCCGCTGAGTGGTCTTCGCTTCGCTCCGAGTTGAAGGAGATGGTTCGCAGCCCGGAGATGATCGCCGCCGCCCTCACCGAGGCCGGGGCACCAACCCGATTCAGCCAACTAGAGCCTTCGGTGGATGCAGAACGGGCCCGTTGGGCCGTCTCCTCCTGTCACCTGATGAGGGATCGGTTCACCGTGGTCGATCTCGCCTTCTTGACCGGTGGATGGACAGAAGAAGATGTGGACGCGGTACTCGAGCGGGCCGAAGGCGTTGGG
>JBFYOJ010000119.1:0-27900 GCA_041303885.1 Acidimicrobiia bacterium
ATCTCGCCAGCGTCATCATCTCGATCCACGTTCTTGGTCAGACCGTCCTTGGTTTCCGGGTTTCGGTGCCCCAGATCCTCATCGCCATCCTCACCTGCGCCCTGATGGAGGTGGTCTGGACCTTTTACAACACCAAGCAGATCGTCTGGCCGGCCAGTGCGATGCTGACGGGGAGTGGCGTGGCCCTCATCCTGCGGCTCGTCGGCCAGGAGCGTGGTGACCATTGGACCTGGTCGGGTTGGTACTTCTTCGCCGGAATCGCCGCGTTTTCTCTGCTCACCAAATACTTGATCCGTTTCAGGGGATCGCATGTCTTCAACCCATCGAACCTGGGACTGGTGGTGGCCTTCCTGGTCCTGGGGAGCACCGTCATCGAGCCGCTCGATTTCTGGTGGGCGCCACTCGACCCGGGGATGGCGGGGGTCTATCTGATCATCCTCGTGGGTGGCCTGCTCATCACGAAGAGGCTGCGTCTTCTCCCTCTGGCGGCGACATTCTGGCTCACCCTTGCCGCAGGGATCGGCGTTCTCGCCTGGTCAGGGCATTGCATGACCGCGGCTTGGTCGTTGCAGCCGGTCTGCGGGTCGGACTTCTGGTGGGTGATCGCGACTTCGCCCGAGGTCCTCATCTTCCTGTTCTTCATGATCACCGACCCCAAGACGATTCCAACCGGCAATACCGCCCGTGTGTCTTTTGGCCTTGTCCTCGCTCTCGTCTGCACCTTGCTGATGGCGCCGCAGACGACTGAGTTCGGGGCCAAGGTGGCGCTGCTGGGAGGACTGGTCGTGCTGACCCCGCTTCGCTATCTGTTCGACCGCTTTCTCACCGGAGAAGAGGCGTCACGGTCGCCGGTGACCACGCTGACCGGCGTAACGGCAGATCAACCCCGCTGGCGGGTCTTCGCCAAGGGTGCGGCCATCGGCTCGGTGATGGTGCTCGTCTCGGCGGGGATCGTGGCGGCAGGGTCCCCGGCCAGGGGAACCCAAGAGGCGACGAACGCGCAGGCCGCAGTGGTCGAGGTCGAGGTCGACCCTGCCTCACTCCCCCCGGTGACGGTCAGCCGCGAAGCACAGGCGCTCAACAGCGAGATGGACCCCGATGCCCTCGCTCTGAACCTGGCCGAGAATCTCGCCATCGAGGGAGAGGCCATGCTGCGGGGGGACACCGCCCTGCTCCGGGGGGCCAACGATGGTGAGCGTCTCGTGGAGATGGAGAGGAAGATCGAGGTGGCCGCCACTCTGGGGCAACCGGTGGTCTCGGAGTACACCTTCGATTCCCTCCATCTCGATGTGGTGTTTACCGACGGCCCTCAGGGTGGCGCCAGCCTGGCCTTCGTGGCGGAGGGCACGGTGGACGAGGTGAGCTACGACGCCTCAGCTGCGGAACAGGGGCGTGAGACCAAACCGGTCGCCACCACCTTTGTGGTCAGGAGAGGGTCGGGGGAGAGATGGCTGATCCTCTCGGAAGTTCCAGGATGAGCGACAACCCGGTGATCGGGATGATGGGTCGGCGTCTGCGCCTGGCCGTCATCGGAGGTGGGCCGGGGAGCTTCATCGGCGGCATGCACCGGGCCGCCGCCCGTCTCGATGACCGCTATCAGCTGGTCGCGAGCGCCCTCTCCTCGAATCCAGAGGTGGCCCGCACCGCGGGTGTGAGCCTTGGGATTCCCGAGGACCGGGCGTATGGCGACGCGATGCAGCTGCTTGACGCCGAGGCGGAGCGGGCCGACGGAGCCGACGTTGTCGCGATCATGACGCCCAATGACAGCCATCACGTGTATGCAGGCGGCGCGTTGGATCGCGGCTTCGACGTGATCTGTGACAAGCCAATCGCCAACACCATCGAGGAGGCACTGGACCTCGTGGACAAGGTGAATCGGACGGGTCTCGTTTTCTGCCTCACCCACAACTACACCGGTTATCCCATGGTTCGCCAGGCTCGTGCCATGGTCGAGAACGGTCAACTTGGCGAGATCCGACTGGTCCAGGTCGAGTACGTCCAGGGCGGCAAGGCGGGTGAGGACGACCCGGACCCGGCCTTGGGTCTTCCCTGGCGCTACGACCCAGTACGCGGCGGGCCTTCGCTGGTGATGGGTGACATCGGCACCCATGCCCACAATCTGGTCAGGTTCATCACCGGGCTCGAGGTCTCCGAAGTGGCTGCCGAGGTCGGGGCGATCGTCCCCGGCCGGCTGGTCGACGACTATGCCGCAGCGATGCTCCGTTTCGGGAATGGGGCCAGGGGGACCTTCTGGGTCACCCAGGCCGCGGCCGGGATAGAGAATGCCTTGAAGATCCGGGTATCCGGGACCCGGGGGAGCGTGGAGTGGGACCAGGAACAGCCGGCCCATTTGGTGTTCTCACCGATCGACGGCCCGAGGCAATGGCGTACGCCGAATGGCCCCGGGACCCTGCCCTTCTCGGCGCGGTCGACACGTATCGTGGCCGGTCACCCGGAGGCGTTCCATGAGGCCTTCGCCAACCTTTACTCGGATGCGGCGGAGGCGATAGCGGCCAGACGGAGCGGTAGCCAAGCCGACCCGATGGCGCTTCATTTCCCCAATGCCGTGGACGGGGCCATCGGCCTCAGATTCGTCCAGGCTGCGATCGAGTCGAGCCGGGCCGGCGGCGCCTGGACCGACGCCCGGCTCTGACCGAGGCCGGTCTATCCGGTCATGGACATGACGAGATCGGGGCTGAGGACGAACGGGGGAAGCAGGGCAGGGATGTTGGAGAAGGGGAGCACGTCCGGGTGCAGCTCGATTCCGAGCGCGTCTTTCATGAACTGCCGTCTCGAGCTGATGCGGGCCCAGGCCCCGGGGTAGGAATCGGCGAAGGCGGTCCGCAGCGACTCGTCGGCGAGGGCGATGCCGTCTTCGATGTTGGTGGTGAAGTACTCGGTCCCCGTGGCAGGGATGATGTCCACCTGCAGCGCCATCCCTGACACGAGCTCGACCTCGGAGCCCCGCCCCACGGGTGAGTTGACCCACTCGTCGAGATGGATCTGGTGGCCGGGGTTGAGGAAGATCCCGAAGAACGGGTCTCCAAGCCGGCGGTCGATTATCTCCTGAAGGGCGCCTCCGGTCTGCCCGATGTGAAGCGCCTCGCACCACTCCACGACCGCCTCGAAGTACGGAGCTACGAGGCGGTCCACGTAGTCCTCGATAGAAGGAGGAAGCTCGCCGGCGCCCTCGACGACGAATCCCGCCCGGCAATTGAGGGCACCCCAGATCCCGAAGGCGACCGTGAACCGGTCACCTCTCTCGATGGGGCGGTCCTCCGGGCTGAGCAGCCCCAGGGATGCCCTCGGCCCGGCGGTGAGCATCAGATGGCAGGAGAGCGGCGTCCCTTGCCAGCCGAGGAGGGCAACGGCTTCCTGCTCGGTCATCCCGGGCTCGAGCCCTTCGAGAAGGCTCCTGACGCCATTCGAGGTCTGACAGGCCGCCCACTCGAACACGGCGAGTTGATCGACCTCGTTGATCACCCTCAGCCCGTCGTCGGCCGCGATGAGAAGGTCGGTAGCGTTCTCCACCGATCCCTTGCCACCGGTCAACTCCCGCAGCTCGTCGACGATGTAGGCGGGGACATCGCTCGACCTACGGTCGGCGAACGTCTTCCATCCCACCACCCCGATCTTGCTCCCCCCGCCCACTCCCTCCTCTCCGAGGATCTCGCGAAGCGTTCGAGATCGATCCCGGCGTTGGCCGGGGAGGCTCATGTCCTGGAACAGGTGACGTCTCAAGGGCAGAGGCGCCGCCCCGGCCATGCCCCAGCACTCGTTGCCGACAAGGACGGCTGGCTCGGCCGTGGGCCCCAGCACCAACAACGCCTCTTCGAACCGGGGATCGAACCCGGTGAGATACGAGAGGTTGGCGCTGTGCTCACGGTCTGCGTACACGACCAATCGGTCGTAACCGCGACTCGTCGCACGCTCGCGGAGCCGGTTCACACGCTCCTGGTACAGATGGGAGGGCAGCCGGGGCATCACGTCCGGCACACCGAAGTCGGGCAGATCGACCCTGGTCAGCTGGGCCCTGGTCATTCCGGTCACCCCGCTGCGGGCTGCCAGACGACCGACTCGTCTGCCGCTCTTGAAATCGTCACGAAACGGTCTGCCTCCAAGTTGAGCCACCGTCCTCTCTCGCCATCGGGCCACTGCACCCGCACCTCGACGCTATCTGCGTCCCCCAGGCCGAAATGGATCCATCCCGACTGGCCCCCGGCATGCCCGCCACCGACAGTCACCTCCTGCTGCATGATCCGGTTGCCAACCCGTACCTCCACCCACGACCCGACGGCGTCGACATTCGGGGCGGGCTGGTCGAGGCGGATCCCGATCCAGCCGCCCATCGGAGCCGGCTCTGCCGCGGTGCCCCAACCGACATTTCTCCACAGCTCGATGTTCTCACGACGATTCACCTCGACCAGGTCGAGCATGCCGTCGAGGTTGAAGTCGGCCAGCGCAGCACCTCGGGCCCTGGCGAAGTTGACGATTCCGGCCTCTTCGGCAGCCTCGGTGAAAGTGCCATCGGGGTTCCCCAACAAGAGGTTGCTCGGGTCCTCCGAGGCGAACTCGGGTTGGGCATCGACATTCCCCTTTGTGATGTACAGGTCGATCAGGCTGTCGTTGTTCACGTCCTGAAACTCGGGATGCCAGGCCGTCGACGGGCGGATCACGTCTCCGGTGTAGGGGCGATGGGCGGTCAAACCCCGATCGAATGCGATGTCGACGTAGTGTGGCCCGACCGCCTCCTCGGCCAGGGTCTGCAGCTTGTTGTCGGCCTGGCTGGTCAGGAAGACCTCGGGGCGGCCGTCACCGGTGAGGTCGTAGCTGGCTATTCCCATTCCCCAGATCTTCATCGGCTGCCAGCCCTCGTCTTCCGTATAGGGCCGCGGCGAGGTATCGACACTCGTCTTCCACAGCTGTTCCTCGCCGTTCCGGTAGTAGTGACGGTCGTTGGTCATCCTCAGGTCGCGGCGTCCGTTGCGATCCCAGTCGCTGAACAGCATCGACAGCGCGCACCAGCCTGGCGAGAGTGGCTCTCCGTCGGCGTAGGAGCCCGCCCCCGGACGGAACATCATGTGATCGGAGCACTGACCGGTCCGGCTCCCGGTGGCGTTCGCCTCCACGTAGTTGCCGAAGACGAGGGTCGGAAGGCTGTTCGCCCCCTCCCAGGTGGCGCTGAAAGCAGCGGTCCACTCATCACCGCCGTCCACAGACCACAGTTCGTTGGCCCGCTCGAAACGGCAGTCACCGCTGCCGCGCAACAGCACGTTCTCCCCGTATCTGAGCACGGCGAGGTCGGTCACTCCATCACTGTCGATGTCGATGGGGTAGGCGCCGGTCACTTCGGTCAGGCCGGTCTCGGCGTCGCCCACCTCGGTGAAGGCGAGCGCACCACCGATCGTGCTCTCATTCAGATAGAGCCCGGCCGGGTTGACCCCGCCGGCGAAGTAGAGGTCGGGTCTGCCGTCCTCGTTGCAGTCCAGAACGGCAACGCCGCCACCCACGAAGAAGTTGAACTCGCCGTCGTAGGCATGGTCGATCCCTGCAGGGCCCGACTCTTCGACGAAGGATGGAGCGTCGGAGGCCGAGGCGGGGAGGCTCTCCCTGAACAAACTCTGCGCGCCGAGCACCAGGCCGGCGGTGATCAGGGCGCCGGCGGCCACCCCGGCGCCCAACCACAGCCAGGCCGAGCCCTTGCCGGTGCGGGAGGAGGTCACTCCGTGATCACCGCCGCGCCTGTTTGCCCTGACGACGCCGTTTGGAGACAATGCCGCATTGTCCGATTCTGCCGAGACTCGAGGTGTATGTGGTGTCTGATCCGGTTCGTTGGGGTGTCCTCGGGAGCGCGGGCATCGCTGTAAACAAAGTGATCCCCGCGATGCAGGGCGCGCAGTTGACTCGTGTCGATGCAATCGCCTCCCGCTCTGCGGAAAAGGCGCGCTCCACCGCGGAGAGCCTCGGCATACCCAAGTCCTATGGCTCCTACGAGGAGCTGCTTGCCGACTCGGAGATCGAAGCGGTGTACATCCCGCTCCCCAATCATCTCCACGCCCCCTGGACAAAGGCTGCGGCTGAAGCAGGCAAGCATGTCCTCTGTGAGAAGCCGTTGGCGACCAGCAGTGCCCAGGCCCGGGAGATGATCGAGGCGGCCCATGGGGCAGGAGTCAAGTTGATGGAGGGCTTCATGTACCGCCTCCATCCGCTCTGGGTCGAGGTTCGCCGCCTGCTCACCGAGGGGGTCATCGGCGACCTGCTCGCCATCCAGTCCTTCTTCTCCTATTACAACGTGGATCCGCACGACATACGCAACAACGTCGAGTTCGGGGGCGGTGCCCTCTTCGATGTCGGCTGCTACCCGGTGAAAGTCGCCCGCATGCTGTTTGGATAGGAGCCCTCGGTGGTCTAGGCGTCGTTTCGACGCGTTGAGAACTTTGGCACCGACGTGGTCACGTCGGTGATCCTCGACTTCGACGGGCGCCATGCCACCTTCACCTGCTCGACACAGCTCGAGGACGACCAGAGGGTCCACCTTCACGGGACCAAGGGCAGGCTGCTGGTCGAGATCCCGTACAACATCCCGCCGCACCTCCCGACTCGCATCCTGGCGTTCGCCGGCGGCGAGCCCCCGGTGGCGCCGGGTCTCGTCGTTCACGAGGTGGCAGCGGCCGACCAATACGGGGTGCAGGCCGACGCCTTCTCGAGGGCGATTCGCGATGACGCTCCGGTCCCGACCGACCCGGAAGATGCCGTGGCCAATCTGGCCGTCATGGAGCGGATCTTCGCCGACGCCTCTGCTTGAGCGACTCGCGGCGTTCGGCCCGGTCCGGTCCAGGGCGCCGGGTCAGGAGCGCGCTTCGCTCCGAGCGGATGAGCCTGTCCCCACGCTGTGGCCCGCACTCGCCGCAGGGTCTTCGATCAGCCCGGAGAAGGCGAGCTCGGCCGCCCCGGTCAGCACGGCATCGGCACCGAGGCCGCTGCCGACTATGGCCACGACGTCCCCGGGGGCGCGAAGGGCTCGAAGGCCGGCCCCGTCCACGACGGCCGGCTCGAGGAAGTCGTAGAGGGCGTGGAAGAAGCCGCCCAGGACCACCAGTTCCGGATTGAAGACATTGACCAGGTTGCCGATCCCCAGGCCCAGCCAATGCCCGGTCTCGAAGATCGCCTCCAGTGTCCTCTGCTCCCCGGCCGGGGCCCGGGCCCGGACGGTGTCGAGGATCCCGACCCCGGCAACACTCATCGGTATCCCGGCCCGGCGGGCGAGAGCCTCCTCGCCGGCCTCTGTTTCCCAACAGCCAACGGCGCCGCACCGGCACCGCTGGCCGTCGGGGTTGATGAGGGTGTGGCCCGCTTCCCCGGCATATCCTGCGGACCCGAGCATGGGCTTTCCGTCCTGGATGATGCCCGCGCCGATCCCTGCCTCGCCCGAGATGAAGATGAGGTGGGCGACCCCCGAGCCCACGCCACGGCGGTATTCAGCCAAGGCGCCCAGGTCGGCCTCGTTCGCTACCAGGACCTTGGTTTCGAGCCCGAGCTCCGTCGAGAGGAGCGCCCCGAGGGGCACGTTTCGCCAACCGAGGTTCGGGGCGAGGTGGACGAAGCCGTCCGATCGCCGGGTCACACCGGCGACACCCGCCGCCACCCCGGTGAGCACGTGGTTGGCCGGCAACGAGTCGAGCAAAGGCCGAGCCAGAGTGCTGATCTCTTCGGCTGTTTCCTTCGGCGAGAACCGGCCCCGGGGTCTGGCCACCCGGACCTTGTTGTAGACGTGACCCCCGAGACCGACGGTTGCCACCGCAACTGAATCGACAGATATCTCGAGGGCGAGCACCACCGCCCCCTGCGGTTTGGTGCGGACCACGGGCGAGGGGCGGCCCGGACCGGACGGGGCCGCGCCAGGCCCTTCCTCGGCCAGACCGAGAGTGATGAGCTCTCCGATCAAATCGGCGATGGTGGAGCGGTTGAGCCCGATGGCAGTCGCCAACTCGGACCGGGACCGGGGTCCGGAGAGGTGGAGACACTCGAGGACGGTGGCCAGATTGTGACGTCGCAGCTCGTCCGCGGCCACACCCCGGCTCCGGTCGAGCGCGTCTCTGCTGGTGATCTGGGAGCCGCTCAACAGGTCTTCACCCTTTTGTTGGGGGCGACACTATATCCGGTCGACCAGCCCCCCTCCGAGCTCGTGTCGACCTCCTCGAACTGGGCCCCGCCTTTTGTTGCCACGCCAAACATATGCGCGGTATGCTCGCACGCGGGCTGAGGGTCTTCCTGACCTGCGAGCCCCGGAATCAGATTGGATACCCGGCCGTCCTTCGTAGGACTGCAACCGGAGGAGGAAGGAAACAAGATGAAGAAACGACTATGGGCGGTCTTGGCGGTTCTCGCCCTGATCGTCGCCGCGTGTGGCGGCGACGGCGAGGGAACCACCACGACGGCCGGTGCCGCCGCCACGACGACCGAGGGTGGTGGCGCAACCACCACCGAAGGCGCCGCCGGGACCACCATGGCCCCTGAGGGCGACTGCATCATCGGGATGTCGTGGAACAACTACAACGAAGAGAGATGGGCCAAGCACGATGAGCCGGCCATGAAGGCGGCCATCGAAGCAGGAGGATGCACCTACATCTCGTCGGATGCGGGATCATCCGAGGAGCAGCAGATCACCGACGTGGAGAACCTGATTTCACAGGGAGCGAGCGTCGTTGTCATCTTGGCCCAGAACACGCAGGCGATCCTGCCCGCGGTTCAGAGTGCGACCGACCAGGGCATCCCGGTGATCGCCTATGACCGTCTCATCGAGGATGCGAACACCTTCTACGTCAGCTTCGACAACGTCCTGGTGGGTCAGCTGATGGCCGAGGTCGTCTTCGATCTGGTGCCGACCGGTAACTATTTCATCCTCAAGGGCAATGGCGCCGATGCCAACTCCGACTTCCTTCGTGAGGGGATCGGGTCTGTCATCGATGCCGCGGCCGAAGCCGGCGACATCACCATCCTCGAGGAGGACTACACCGACAACTGGGATCCGGGCCTGGCCCAGACCACGATCGAGCAGTGGCTGAGCGCGCACAACAACGACGTGCAGGCCATCGTCTCCGAGAACGACGGCATGGCCACCGGCGCAGCCGCCGCCCTCGACGCCCAGGGTCTTCTGGGCACGGTGGTGTTGTCGGGTCAGGACGCCGATGTCGCCGCCCTCCAGCGGGTGGCAGCGGGAGATCAGGCGGTGTCGGTGTGGAAGGATGCCCGTGCGCTGGGTACAGCGGCCGGTGAGGCTGCCGTGCAGTTGGCCGGCGGGGCCACTCTGGCCGATGTCGAAGGAACCGGTGAGTTCGTCTACACGAACAAGGAATCGGGAGTCGAGACAGTCTTGATCAGCATCCTGCTGACGCCGATCCCGATCACCCAGGAGAACCTCGACCTGGTGGTCGACGCGGAATGGATCTCGGCCGAGGATCTGTGCTCGACCGGGGGAACCGTCGGACCCTGCGCCTAGTGACCAAGCACTGAAGCGAAAATGATGAAGGCACTTGCGCCCCCGGAATGTTGGGGGCGCAAGTGCCTTCCTTTTTCCCTAATCTGGTGAACCAATGAGCGTGGTAGAGGCTTCGCCGACCCAGCCGGACGTTCTCGAGCCGGGATCGCGCCGGTCGCTGGGATCGTTTTTGCGGGACAACGAGATCGATACCCGGATGGTGGGGATGATCGGTGTCCTCCTCGCGATCTGGGTTGTCTTTCACCTCTTGTCAGGCGGGACTTTCATCACGCCACGCAACCTGTGGAACCTCTCGGTGCAGACCTCGGCGATCGCGATCATGGCCACCGGGATGGTGCTGGTGATCGTCTCTCGCAACATCGACCTCTCGGTCGGCTCCATGGTCGGCACCGTGGGAATGGTGATGGCCGTACTGCAGGCCGAACGGCTCCCGGCTCTGATGGGCATCGGAAACCCGTGGATTTGGATCGTCAGCCTCGTCGTCGGAGTGATCCTGGGTGCGCTCATCGGCGCCTTTCAGGGATCGATCGTCGCCTATGTCGGTGTGCCCTCGTTCGTCGTCACCCTGGGAGGTCTGCTGGTGTGGCGGGGTTTTGCCTGGCTCACCGCCAGCGGCCGAACCATCGCCCCCATGGACGCCACCTTCCAACTCCTCGGTGGTGGTTCGAAGGGGTCATTGGGAGAGGTCGGGAGCTGGATCGTCGGTGGCGTCGCCTGTGCCGGCATCGTCGCCCTCATGGTCAACGGACGACGCAAGCGTCGAAAGTTCGGCTTCCGGCTCCGCCCCATGTGGCTCGACGTCGCTCTCGGTGTCTTTGGTTGCGTCGTGGTTCTCGGCGCAGTCTGGGTGATGAACAGCTATTACCTGCCGGAGAACCTGGCGCGCATCTACGCCGAGGAGCAGGGAATCCCATGGCCCGATGGTGGTCTTCAGATCCCACTTGGCATCCCCTATCCGGTGCTGATCCTGGTCGCGGTCACCCTGGCCATGGGCTTCATCGCCAACCGGCTCCGCTTCGGTCGTTACATCTTCTCGATCGGGGGCAACCCAGAGGCAGCGGTCCTGGCCGGCATCAAGACCAAGCGCACCATCGTCAAGACCTTCATGACCATGGGGATCCTGGTCGCCATTTCGGCCGCGGTATCCATCGCCCGTCTCAACGCCGCGGTCAGCGGTCTCGGCACTCTGCAGGAGCTCTATGTCATCGCCGCGGCGGTGATCGGTGGGGCCGCATTGTCCGGTGGCATCGGAACCATTCCCGGAGCCATCCTCGGAGCACTGGTCATGCAGTCGCTCCAGTCAGGCATGGTGCTCATCGGGGTCGGTGCACCCCTGCAGGACGTTGCACTCGGCGTCGTGTTGGTGCTGGCAGTCGCCATCGACACCATCTATCGGAGGAGGGCGGCAACGCGATGACGATGCCAGACACCAGTGGCGTCCCCCTGGTCGAGATGAGGGACATGAGTGTCAGCTTCGGTGGTGTCCATGCCGTCAAGGACGTCACCATCGACCTCTACCCGGGCGAGATCCTCGGTCTGGTCGGCGGCAACGGGGCAGGGAAGTCGACCCTGATCAAGACGCTCTCCGGGGCGCAGAAGGCGGATTCGGGGGAGATCTTCATCGATGGCGAGCCGGTGACCATCACGTCCCCGAGGGATGCCAAGACGTATGGAGTCGAGACCATCTATCAAACCCTGGCACTGGCCGAGAACATCGACGCACCTGGCAACATGTTCCTGGGGCGCGAGATGACTACGCGTTGGGGCACACTGGACGACAGTTCGATGGAGACCGCCGCACGCACCGTGATGGGCCGCCTCAACCCGCAGTTCCAGAACTTCAAGGTGCCGGTCGCCTCTCTCTCCGGCGGCCAGCGTCAGTCCGTCGCCATTGCCAAGGCGGTGCAGTTCAACGCCCGGATCCTGATCATGGACGAGCCCACCGCCGCGTTGGGCCCGGCCGAGACGGAGCAGGTGCGCCAGTTGATGCGCCAGCTGAAGGCGGAGGGTCTCGGGATCATCCTGATCAGCCACGACATCCACGACGTGTTCGACCTGGCGGACCGGATCAGTGTGATGCTCCAGGGCAAACTGGTGGGCACGGTGAACAAGTCGGATGTGACCATGGACGAGGTCCTCGCCATGATCATCATCGGGAAACTCCCCGAAGAGGTCACCACCAAGGAGCTGGAACAGCTGCACGGCTGACCTCCTGAGACGGAAGGTGGCACGAATGGGCAATCTGGAGGGAAAGGTCGCGCTGGTCACCGGTGCCAGCCGGGGGATCGGCGCCGCAGTGGCCCGGTCGCTCGACGCCGAGGGGGTGAAGCTCGGACTGGCCTCACGTAGCGGTGACGATCTGGGAATCGATGATGCCGTGGCCATGCCCAGCGACGTGCGCGACCCGGGGGCAATGGAGCGGATCGTTGCCGACATCGTGGATCGGTTTGGGCGGCTCGACATTCTGGTGGTCAACGCCGGGGTCGGCGGCTACGGGCCGTTTCTCGATCTTCCTGCCGAGGATCTCGAGGAGATGATCGACGTCAACGTCAAGGGAGCGTTGTACTCGATCAGGGCCGCCTTGCCCCATCTCGTCGAGAGCGGGGAGGCGGACATAGTGACGGTCGCCAGCGAAGCTGGTCGGCGCGGTCTCCCCTATGAGGCGGTGTACTGCTCGTCGAAGTTCGCCCAGATCGGCCTGACCCGCGCCCTCGACCATGAGTTGCGCGAGCAGGGGGTGCGTTGCACCAACGTGGCTCCAGGTGGGGTTGCCACCGACTTTGCCATGGGCCACGGCCGTACCCCGGAGATGCCCGCCCTGAAGGGGATGATGACCCCCGAGAACGTGGCCGAGGTCGTCCTGTTCGTGCTCACCCGGCCCCGCAATCATCGGATCCTCGAGGTCGCCCTCCGACCCGTGACGGAGACGTCCTGGGGGTAGGCGTTCTAGGTCTCGTGACGTCTCACACCCTGACGGTGTGAAACGTGGGGTAGAGGGCCGGGTAGAGATCCCGATAGGCCCCATGGGCGCTTCGATAGGTCTCGACATCTGCCGAGGGGGATTCCGAAGGCTCGACCTCGATCACAGATACAGCCGCTGCTTCCACCGTGTCGAACCATCCCGCGCCCACCGCGGCGAGTAGGGCCGCCCCATACGCAGCGCCCTCCTCGGTCCCGACGGTCGCGATCTCGGTCTCGAGCACATCGGCCAGGATCTGACGCCAGAGTGGGCTGCGGGTCCCGCCCCCCGATGCCCGGATCTGATCCGGGTTGGCCAGGCCGGCGGCAACCATGAGGTCCAGCCCGTCTTTGAGACCAAAGGCCACACCTTCCAGGACCGCCCTGGTCATGTGTCGCAGGTCGTGACGGACGGTCAGCCCGACGAATGCCCCTCTGGCCAGTGGATCGGGATGCGGTGTCCTCTCCCCGGTGAGATAGGGGAGAAAGAGCAGACCATCACTCCCAGCAGGGACCTCGGCTGCCCCGGCCACCAGGTCTTCGAAGGAAGCTCCAGGAGTTACGGCGTCCCGGAACCAGCGGAGACTCCCAGCCGCCGAGAGCATCACTCCCATCATGTGCCACTTCCCGGGCACGGCGTGACAGAAGGAATGGACCCGCCCGCGCGACTCGACCGATGGCCCGTCGGTAGTGGCGAAGACGACTCCCGATGTCCCGAGGGACAAGGCGACGATCCCGGGAGACACGGCGCCGACTCCAACGGCATTGGCGGATTGGTCGCCGCCTCCGGCCACCACCGGGGTACCCGCAACGAGCCCTGTCCTCTCGGCGCCCGGCCCGCTCAGCACTCCCGTCACCTCAGGGCCTTCGTAGGTTGCGGGCATCAGCGAGGAGTCGATGTCGAGAGCGTCGAGCATCTCGGGGGACCACGTTCTCTCTGCCAGGTCGAACAGGATGGTGCCCGAGCCGTCGGCGACGTCTACTGCGAGCTGGTCGGTCATGCGGTAGCGGACGTAGTCCTTGGGGAGCATGACGTGACGCACCTTGCGCCAGTTGTCGGGCTCGTTGACCTGGACCCAGAGGAGCTTGGGAGCTGTGAAACCGGTGAGGGCATCGTTCCCTGTGATGGCGATCAACCTCTCCGGGCCGATACGACGGCGAATCTCGTTGCACTCCGCCTCGGTGCGTTGATCGTTCCAGAGGATGGCGGGCCGGACCACGTCGCCGTTGGCATCGAGGAGAACCGACCCGTGCATTTGACCGGTGAGCCCGACCGCCTCGACGTCCGCGGGCTCGGCCCGGGTGTCGGCCAGGACCTTCCGCACCGCCGTCGCCGTGCCGTCCCACCACAGGCTCGGGTCCTGCTCGGTCCATAGAGGTCTCGGGGTCTCGTAGTCATAGGAAGCCGACGCCACACCGCGCACCGTTCCGGACCGGTCGACGAGGATGGCCTTGGTGGCGGTTGTGGAGGAGTCGATCCCGAGAACCAAGCTCACATCGGGGTCTCCCCGGCCACTTCTCTCAGGGCCGTGTCGATGTCGTCACACGAGAGGATGGACCAGACCTCGCGGTGGGCTACCCGATCACCTGTTTCGAGGCGCCGGATCTCACCGACACTCTCCAGTTCGCAGAAATGCTCGTCGCTGAAGACCTGGGCGACGGCACCCCGGTCCGGATAGCTGCCGCTCCCGACCGAATCGACCTCTTTGGTGAACAGGTGGCCATCGAGCAGATAGCCGAGCCTCCCCGGGCGCGGGCCGCTGCCGATCTTGAACCTCGGTCCCGGTGTGGCGCTGACCAACACGGCCCTATCACGCCACGTGATACGGGAGTCGACCAGGCTCGTGTAGGGCCACAACGCCACACTGCGGTCGGGTTGGAGTGATTCCGGCGTCGGCTCCCCCTTCACCGGCATGATGGCAGTGCCTCCCAACCTCATCTGGGTTATTGCCCAGGGGGCCACTTCGACGACGTCACGGCCGGCATTGGTCACGGTGTGATCGACCACCAACTGCCCGTCTTCGAAGGAGAGCCTGATCTCCTTCCGCAGGCCCACCCGGTCGACTGGCCCCGCGATCGACAACGAGCCCGCCCCGGCGATGACTTTGCATGGCTCGTCGTCCGGGGCGTAGGTGGTCCACGGGATCTCGGGTGAGACCCAGAGCCGATGACCCCCCCGAAGCCGGTAGAGCCCGGAGTCGGGTCGGTCGATGACAACGTCGCCGCCGAGTGAGACGAACATCTCCGGCCCCTCCCGAAGGCGCAGCCCGAGCACCCGTGGCCCGAACGAGGTGGCCGCGGTGATCACATAGGGCCCGACCTCGATGACGAGGGCAGCGTCGTCCAGCTCGAGAGGCGACGAGACGACGCGTGCCATCCATCAGTCCCCGGAGGACCAGATGACCCGGTTGAGCCGGTTCTCGAGGAGCTCCTGTCTCCCCGAGACAGGAGCCGGGTCGATCTCTCCGGCGATCACCTTTGCCTCGAGGGAGTCGAGGCTCTCCGACCCGTCCAGGATTCCCTTGCCCAGCGCGCCCTCCCATCCGGCGTAGCGCTCTGCGAGCGGCCTGGAAAGCGTCTCCTTCTCGATCAGGTCCTCGGCGACGAGCAGTGCCTTGGCCAGGGTGTCGAAGCCCCCGACATGCCCGTGGAACAGGTCCGACCGGTCCATCGACTGCCGACGGAGCTTGGCATCGAAGTTGAAGCCGCCCGTGGTGAACCCGCCACCCTTCATGATCTCGTACATGACGAGTGACAGCTCGTCTACCGAGTTGGGGAACTGGTCGGTGTCCCAACCGTTCTGGTAGTCGCCACGGTTGGCGTCTATCGATCCGAAGACGCCGTTGGCCACCGAGTATGCGACCTCGTGATGGAAGCTGTGCCCGGCCAGGGTGGCGTGGTTCCCTTCGATGTTGAGCCGGTACTCACCGGCCAGGCCGAATCTCTCGAGGAACCCGTGCACCGTTTGGCAGTCATAGTCATACTGGTGCTTGGTCGGCTCGGCCGGCTTCGGCTCGATGAGCAGGGTCCCCTCGAAGCCGATCTTGTGCTTGTGCTCGGCCACCATTGTCAGGAAGCGGGCGAATTGCTCACCCTCCCGCTTGAGATCGGTATTGAGCAGGGTCTCATAACCCTCCCGGCCGCCCCACAGCACGTAGTTGGTCCCTCCGAGCCGGTGGGTGGATTCGAGGGCGTGTTTCACCTGCGAGGCGGCGTAGGCGAACATCTCCGGATTGGGGTTGGTGGACGCGCCCGCCGCGTATCGAGGATGACCGAACAGGTTGGCGGTGCCCCACAACAGCCGGACCCTGGTCTCGGCCATCTTCTTCTCCGCGTAGTCGACCATGACGTCCAGGTTGTGGGCCGATTCCGCAAACGTCGCACCCTCGGGGGCGATATCCACATCGTGGAAGCAGAAGAACGGTGTCCCCAGCTTCGCGAAGAACTCGAAGGCTGCGTCCATCTTCATGTGGGCGGCGGCCATGGGGTCCTTCTGGGCCCCGAGCCAGGGCCGGTCGAATGTGCCGGCGCCGAACACGTCGTTGCCCGGCCAGTTGAACGAGTGCCAGTAACAGACCGCGATCCGCAACTGGTCCTCCATCCTCTTGCCGAGGACCATTCGATCGGGGTCGTAAACCCGAAACGCCAGATCTTCCGTCGAGTCCGGCCCGCCGAACCCGATTCGACCTTTCACATCCGCAAAGAACTCGACTGACATCCTCGTCCCTCCTGAGGCGTGATGATCACGGTCTTCGTGTTTTTCCGGGGCCCGACCCTTGCGGTCGAGCCGTCGATCATCCAGAGGTGATGAACACTATTGGACCGGACCTCCCGGGCAAAGGGCGCTCCGACCGCGCGGGTCTCGTTCCTGTTAACAATGGCCAGGACGTGATCGGGCGCCTTCGCATACTCGCCATCGTGGCCATGACCGCCGCATGGCTCGGCGTCGTGGGCGGCACGGCCGTTGCGGCCGACTCCCAGCTCGGGCCTTTCAACGACGATGACGGTCATCCCGGCGAGCCCTATCTCGAATGGCTGGCCGAGCGCGGGATCGTGCAGGGCTGCAATCCCCCTGCCAACACTCGCATCTGCCCGGATCGGATCCTCAGCCGGGCCGAGGCGGCCAAGATCCTGGTCGGGGTGGGCCGCGCCGTCGGCACACTCCCTCCGGCCCCGGCGGTCCTCCCTGATCGCTTCATCGACGACGACGAGATGTGGGCCGGTGCCCTGTCCAGGCTGGCCAACCACCTTGCATTCGCCGGGGTGGTCACCGGATGCGACCCCCCGGCGAATCGACGGTTCTGCCCGGAGGAACCCGTGCGGAGAGGGCAGGTGGCCAAGCTCCTGGTCGCTGCCCTCGACCTCGAGGCGCCGGGGTCGTACTCGTCCCCCTGGTCGGACACGGCCGGTCGCTTCTACGAGCGGGCGGCACGGATCGCAGCCTTCTACGAAGTGTGGGATGCGAGCACGGGCCGGTTTGCTGGCAGCACTCCGGTGAGTCGGGCCGAGTTCGCCCGCTCGATCGTGGTGGCGTTGCGAGAGGACACCTGTCCGCCCGACCCATTCACCGCGGCGCGAGCACGTTCCCTCGAGCGCCGTTACCCGAACCAATCGTTCATTGCCTATGCCTACGACACCAGGTCCGGCTGTGCCTATTGGCTCAACCCCGAGGCCAGGTTGCGCACGGCTTCCGTGTTCAAGGTCATGGTCATGGCCGGAACCCTGCTCGAAGCCCAGAACGAAGGTCGGACGGTCAGCCCCTGGGAGCGAAGCCAACTGGTGCCGATGATCACCGAGTCGGCCAACAACCCTGTCCGCGCCCTGTGGAGCCACTTTGGGGGATCGCCCTGGTTTCGCGGGCAGGCGCGGCTGTTCGGCTTGACCGAGACCTCGACTGTGGGGGACTCGGAATCCGGCTGGGGGCGCACCACCACCTCTGCGAAAGACCAGGGCGCCTTGATCCGACAGGTTCTCCTCGGAGACTGGGGGCCGGTCGATGAGGCGTATCGTGAGTACGCGTGGGAACTGATGACGTCGGTGGTGCCGTCCCAGACATGGGGAGTCACGGAGGGTGTGCCCGGGGGGTGGGAGGTCGCCCAGAAGAATGGCTTTGCCGGGCACATCGCCAACTCGGTCGGGTTCGTCCGTCACCCGGACGGGTCCGAGGGGTATGTGGTCGCAGTGCTCACCAACGGGTGGTCGAGTTGGAGCCGCGGGGTGCCAACCGTGAACGAGATCTCGGGCTGGGTATCGGCAGC
Source organism: Acidimicrobiia bacterium (assembly GCA_041303885.1). Taxonomy (GTDB): domain Bacteria; phylum Actinomycetota; class Acidimicrobiia; order Spongiisociales; family ZC4RG35; genus JARDZU01. Next base: position 17,716 of record JBFYOJ010000119.1, read on the forward strand.
GCTTGCGAGGTGATGAATCGATGACACATATCGGAGTCCTGACAGCCGGCGGAGATTGTCCAGGCCTCAACGCCGCGATCAGGGGCCTCGTTGTCCGGGCCACGGCGGGTGGCGCCAAGGTCACCGGCATCGAAGATGGCTGGCATGGCCTGATGGGCGGCCAGGTGAGACCTCTGGGACGTGACGAAGTGCGGGGGATCCTGACTCGCGGAGGGACGATTCTCGGCACGTCACGCACCGATCCCTACGTCCATGGCGAAGGGATCGCCTCGCTGAATCCGACTTTGCAGGCGAACGGGATCGACACGGTTGTGGTCATCGGTGGTGACGGGTCCCTTCGAACTGCAGCGCGACTCGGTGAAGAGGGTCTCCCGGTGATCGGCGTCCCCAAGACCATCGACAACGACATCGAGGGCACCGACGTCTCCTTCGGCTTCGAGACCGCAGTCCAGATCGTGACCGACTCGATCGATCGGCTCACCACGACCGCGGAAGCCCACAACCGGATCATGGTGGTCGAGGTGATGGGGAGGCAGTCGGGATGGATAGCCGCCAATGCCGGGCTGGCCGGCGGAGCAGAGGCGATCCTGGTGCCGGAGGAGGAATACGACATAGAGGATCTCGCGGCCCGTCTGATCGCCCGCCATGACCTGGGAAGGACCTATTCGGTGGTCGTGGTCGCCGAAGGAGTGCGTGCCCCGAGTGGGGAGCAGGTGCTGGTCGGCAAGGACACAACCGGTTTCCTGCGTCTGGGTGGCGTTTCGACCGTCATAGCCTCTGAGCTGGAACGGTTGACGGGTTTCGAGACCAGGGTCATGATCCTCGGGCATCTGCAGCGGGGCGGTACGCCAACCGCATTCGATCGCGTTCTAGCGACGCGCTTCGGCATTCGCGCCGCCGAAGCAGCCCTTGCCGGTGAGCACGGGATCATGGTGGCGAGTCGGGGCACGGAGATTGTTCTTGTGCCCTTGTCGGAGGCAGTCTCGGTTCCCAGGCCGATTCCCACGTCACGTCTCGACGATGCGCGTTGGTTCGGCGTGTGAAGTCGGCTCGATCAGTGGACTCGTAGCGTTTCGATGATCTTGGCCGGGTACGCTCCGCTCGGGGCGTTGATGATCACCTCGTCGCCAACCCTTTTGTCGAGAACAGCGACTGCGAGGGGAGACTCGGCCGAAATCCGGTTGACATCGATCCCCGCCTCGGCGGGATGGACGATCAGATGGCGTTCGACTTCCCCGTCTTCGGTCCGGATGCTGACCCAGTCGCCGATCTGGACGATGTCGGGGTCTTCGGGGATCTCATCGACACTCCGGGCCGTCTCGAGCACGTATTTGAGGCGTTCCAGTTCGTTGGTCGCCATGTCATACTCGAGTTGGAGCCCTAGCTCGTCCTCCCCCTCGTCCATTGCTTCGAGCACCGCGGGGATGGTCTCCTCCTCGAGCCGGCGGGCTCGCTCCTCGAGGCGCGCCCGGCCATCACTGGTTAGGAGCGGCGGTTCGTTCGATGAGGACATTCTTTCTCCTTGGTGAGAGAGCAACCGGGAAGACATCATTGTGGCCTGCGCCGGGCCTCATTGGGACATCCGCGCGGTGGGGTGGGGTTATTCGGTCTCCGGCTTGACCACCAGGACGTCACATTTGGCCAGGTGAATCGCCCGCGAACTGGTGCTGCCCAGGATCAGCGAGGCGAACTCTCCGCGGCCCCTGGTGCCGACGACCAACAAAGAGGCGCCCACGTCATCGGCGTACGCCACGAGTGTGTCGGGCGGATAGCCATCGAGCTCCACCCTGGTCACTTTGGCTGCACCACCGGACAGGATCTCCTCGAGGGGGCCCCACACTGCAGCTTGCTCGGCATCCCTGACCATGACCAGGTCAATGGGAACCTCGAGATACACAACAGGTGGGTTGAACACGTGAACCACGTGGAGCTCGGCGGATCTCCTCTCTGCTTCGACGAGCGCCTTTTCGAGCACTGCCACTGCATGAGGTGAGGAGTCGACGCCCACGACCACAGTCATCAGGGCCTCCTTTCAGGCCAATCATCGCTGGTGCACCGGCATGTTCCCACGGTCGGAAGTCCCGGCGCCAACCACCCAAAGACCCGAAACATGTTCTCGATGGCTACGGGCTCCGGAGCCGGGGAAGACTGCGAACGATCTCGCGAAGATCTCGCATTTTCACCCCTTGGTCCAATCGGCGAGGGTCGATCTGCCCGATCCGGTTGGGCCCCGGCCGAATTACCGTTTCCCACCGATGGACATCGCCCCTGTGCCCGCGTCCAGACATCTCTGGGGAGACGCACCGACGCCGTACGAAGAGATCGGAGGAGACGATGTCGTCCGTTCTCTGGTCGAGACGTTCTACGACCTCATCGAGGATGAGTCCCCGATGCTCCGGCAGATGCTGCCCAGGGATACCTCGACATCGCGCCAGAAGCTGTACGAGTTTTTGAGCGGATGGCTGGGCGGGCCTCAGCTGTACACCGAGCGGCGTGGGCACCCGCGTTTGAGACTCCGTCATATGCCATTCGACATAGGCACTCCGGAGGCCGACGAATGGATGCGTTGCATGCGGAAGGCGATCCGGTCGGTGGGCATCGCCCATCTCGCCGAGAAGTATCTCGTCGAGGAGTTGGGCAAGACTGCGAGCTGGCTGCGCAACCGCCCCGATCCCGGCGTGATCGTCCCGACCGGCTCCTAGTGCTTGATCTCGATGCCGCCGAAGAGCGCTGTGGCACTCACCGGCAGGACCGGTGCATCCGCGGGTAGCTGCTCCTTGGCGGTGATGTTGTCGATCCCGCCAAACAGAGGAAGGCCTTTGACCGACACTTGCCACCCTTGGGGCACCCTGATTTCGATGCCGCCGAAAGCGGTGAACACATCGAGTTGTGCGTCTGCCGTCGGAAGGGCGTCACGGAGGTCGACCTCGGCTCCACCGAAGACCGCAGTGACACTGCCCCCGGTGAACTCCTTGGAGTGTGATGCGATCTCGCTCCCGGAGAACACGTTGAAACTGTTCACCCGGTCACCGGCTTCGGTTCGCGTGCCGAGCCCGCGTCCGAAGATCACGAGGATCCCGATGAGGATGATCGCCGCCGGGAGGATGAGGTCGCCGAGATCGACGATGTCGAGATTGGAGAGGAGCCAGGCCAGTCCGGCCAGCGTGATTATCAAGGCCACCGGCCAGTGGCGCGGGTTGGCGACATAGGTCAGGATCCCGGCCAGGATCACCACCGCAGGCCACCAGATGCTGAACACGTCCCCGGCGTCGATGACGTCGGCGTTGTCGAGAAGCAGCACGGTGCCGACCGCCACGATCACTGCGCCGAAGAAGAGCCGTCCCCAGTTCATGGAACCTCCTTGTGTTCGAGGAGGACTCTATTCGCATGGGGTCTCATGTGGCCTGGCCGATCGCCCGACGGTCAGGGCCGCCGGTCGCGGCAGGTGGGCAGTCTTCGGTCTACCGGGAATTTTCGGCGATCCCCGGGCGTAGGATCGATCGAACTCTGATGCCCGCGGACATCGAGCACAAAGCATGACATGGAACTGAATCGACTCACCGAGAAGTCCCAGCAGGCTCTCAGCGAGGCCCAGTCACTGGCAGTGCGTCTGGGCAACACCGAGGTGGACGGGGAGCATCTCCTCCATGCCCTGGTGACGCAGCCCGAGGGCCTGGTGCCCCGTCTCGTCACCCAGGCCGGGGGCGACCCGGCCGGTCTCGCTGCGGAAATCGAGGCCGAGTTGGCCAAGCGTCCGAGGGTTACCGGCGCAGGCCTCTCCCCGGGTGAGATCCGCATCACGCAGCGTCTTGCCCGGTTGCTCGAGTCGGCCGACCGCGAGGCGAAACGGCTGAGAGACGAGTACGTCTCGGTGGAGCACCTGATCATCGCCTTCCTGGGGGAGAGCGACGATACGGCGGCCAAGAGGCTGCTCGATGAGCAGGGGATCACCCGGGACGGCTTCCTGGAGGCCCTGACCGCCATCCGGGGCACCCAGAGGGTCACATCGGCGACACCCGAGTCGGCCTATGAGGCCTTGGAGAAGTACGGGCGCGACCTGGTCGCCGACGCCAGGACCGGGAAGTTGGATCCTGTGATCGGTCGAGACGCCGAGATCAGGAGGGTCGTGCAGATCCTCTCCCGGAAGACCAAGAACAACCCGGTCCTGATCGGAGACCCGGGCGTAGGGAAGACGGCCATCGTCGAGGGGCTGGCCCAGCGGATCATGCGGGGTGACGTCCCCGAGAGCCTTCGGGACAAGACCGTGTTCGCTCTCGACATGGGCTCCCTCATAGCCGGAGCGAAGTACCGCGGGGAGTTCGAGGAGAGGCTTAAGGCGGTGCTGGGCGAGGTGAAGGCCGCCGAGGGTGGGATCTTGCTCTTCGTCGACGAGTTGCACACCGTGGTTGGCGCAGGCGCTGCCGAAGGAGCCATGGACGCCGGGAACATGCTCAAGCCGATGCTGGCCCGAGGCGAGCTCCACATGATCGGAGCCACCACCCTGGTCGAGTACCGCAAGCACATCGAGAAGGACGCCGCACTAGAACGGCGATTCCAGACCGTCCTCGTCGATGAGCCGTCGGTGGAGGATTCGATCTCGATCCTGCGCGGTCTCCGCGAACGTTTCGAGGTGTTCCATGGGGTGAAGATCCAGGATGCGGCCCTCGTCGCTGCCGCTGTGCTCAGCCATCGCTACATCACCGACCGGTTCCTCCCGGACAAGGCGATCGACCTGGTCGACGAGGCGTGCGCCATGCTCCGCACCGAGATCGACTCGATGCCTGCCGAGCTCGACGAATTGAGCCGCCGGGTGACCCGGCTCGAGATCGAAGAGGCCGCCCTCGCCAAGGAGAAGGACCCGGCGAGCAAGAAGCGCTTGGAGGAGCTTCGTCGTGAGCTGGCCGATCTCAAGACCGAGGCGGGGATGATGCGCTCACAATGGGATGCCGAACGGGAGATCCTGAAACAGGTCCAGGAGCTGCGTGCGGAGATCGAGCGGAAACACCGCGAGGCGGAGGACGCCGAGCGCCGGTACGACCTCGACCGTGCCGCCCGATTGCGACACGGAGAGCTGCCGGATCTGGAGCGCCGGCTGCGGGAAGCGGACGAGAAGCTCGTCTCCGAGCACGACCAGCATCGGCTGCTGCGCGAGGTGGTCACCGAAGACGAGATAGCGGACATCGTTTCTCGTTGGACCGGGATCCCGGTGAGCCGGCTCCAGGAGGGCGAGCGCGAGAAGCTGCTCCGGCTGGACTCGGTCCTGCATCAGCGGGTTGTCGGTCAGGATGAAGCGGTCCAACTCGTCGCCGATGCGATACTCCGGGCCCGATCCGGGATCAAGGACCCCAGGCGCCCCATCGGCTCGTTCGTCTTTCTCGGTCCCACAGGAGTCGGGAAGACCGAGCTGGCCAAGTCACTCGCCGAGGCCTTGTTCGACACCGAGGAGAACATGGTCCGAGTCGACATGAGCGAGTACCAGGAGCGGCACACCGTGAGCCGGCTGATCGGCGCGCCACCGGGGTATGTCGGTTACGAGGAAGGGGGCCAGCTCACCGAAGCGGTGCGAAGGAAGCCTTACGCGGTGATTCTCTTCGACGAGATCGAGAAAGCTCACGCAGATGTGTTCAACACCTTGCTGCAAGTGCTGGACGACGGGAGATTGACCGACTCACAGGGCCGGACGGTCGACTTTCGCAACACCGTGATCATCATGACCTCGAACATCGGCTCCCAGTACCTCCTCGAAGGGATCACGGGTTCGGGGGAGCTCAAACCCGAGGCGCGTGAGATGGTCCTGGGCGAGATGCGCCGGCAGTTCCGCCCCGAGTTCCTCAACCGGGTCGACGACATCGTCCTGTTCAAGCCGCTCAACATGGATGAGATCGAGCAGATCGTCGATCTGATGCTGGACGACGTGCGGAATCGGCTCGCCGACCGGAGGATGGCCCTCCAGTTGAGTGACGAAGCCCGGCTGTTCATCGCCGAACAGGGTTTCGATCCGGTATACGGGGCGCGTCCCTTGCGGCGCTTCATCTCGCACGAGTTGGAGACTCGAATCGCCCGGGCCCTGATTGGCGGAGAGATCCTGGATGGGGCGACGATCACGGTGACCATGGTCGACGGTGAGCTCGAGGTCCTATTCGACAACGCAGCTGCGGGCGGAGTCGAGCCCTTCTGACCTTGGCCGAGCCTGACGGCATCGCCCATGTCCGGTAGCCCGTGGCGGGGACTAGTCTGGAGGTACAAAGCGGCATTCACGCCGGCTTTTCGCTTATAGCAGAGCCTCGAGCTGACAGTTCCGTCGCACACCGCTCACGCAGCCAGCGCATGGACCCGCAGTTTGGAGCACCGATGACATCGAAGCCACCGAGTCGACCGTCGATAGGATTCGTCAGCACCTACCCGCCGACATCATGCGGGCTTGCCACCTTCACGGCCGCCTTGCGGGAGTCCATCGCCCATGGGCGAGGATCGGAAGAAGACCTGCGGGTGGTCAGCCTGGTCGATGCCCGACAAGATGCGCCACCGCCAGAGGTGATCCATCAGCATGTCAACGGTGATGCCACGTCGATGAGGAGGGCGGTCGCTGCCCTGAACTCTCATGACGTCGCTCTGGTCCAGCACGAGTACGGCATATTCGGCGGCCCGGACGGGTCGGAGGTACTCGATTTGATCTCCCGACTCGACGTCCCGGCCGTGGTCACCCTGCACACGGTCCTCGGCAGCCCCACCGACAGCCAGCAGAGGATCCTCGAGGAGATCGTCGCCATGGCGGAGCAGACGATCGTCATGAGCCACACCGGGCTTCGACGGCTGCACAGCCGCTACGACGTCGATCCGCAGAAGAGCCGGGTCATACCTCATGGAGCGCGGGCGAGCCTGTTCGGCCCCCGACTCGAGCCGGAGCCGCGGCCTGTCGTCCTCACCTGGGGATTGATCGGACCTGGCAAAGGCCTGGAGACGGCCATCGAAGCCTTCTCCCTGCTCGGCGACCTCCGCCCCCGGCCCCGATACCGCATCCTCGGCAGGACCCATCCCAAGGTCCGGGCCGCGCAGGGCGACGTCTACATCGAAGGCCTCGTGGAACGGGCCCGTGCCCTGGGGCTCGAAGACACGGTCGAGTTCGACGGTCGCTATCTCGATGTCGACTCCCTGACAATGGCGATCCGACAGGCCGACATGGTCCTGCTCCCGTACGAATCCACCGAACAGGTCACCTCAGGCGTGCTCGTCGAGGCCCTGGCAGCCGGCAAGCCGGTGGTAGCCACGGCATTCCCCCATGCGGCCGAGATGCTCGCCGGTGGGGCGGGAGCCATCGTCCCGCACTCGGATCCGGTGGCCCTCGCCGGGGCCATGCGCCGATTGCTCACCGATCCCGGGTTGGCCAGGAGGATGACAGCGGTGGCCAGGTCGATCGGTCCAACCCTCCACTGGCCGGTCGTTGCCGGGAAATACGAGCAGATCATCGCCGCTCTGACCGATTCCCGAGCTGTGCGGCCCGCGCTGGACGACCTCGCCAAGGTGGGCTGAGGCCCGAGCCCGTGGAAGCGAGCTCGGTCTCCCCGCTGGTGGTCGGCGCCGACGAGATACTCGACCGATGGCTGCCGGCGGCTCGCTTCGGGCACCTGCACAGGATGTCCGACCAGGTCGGCCTTTGGGAGCACGCCCGTTACACCACACCCCGCACCGAGCACGGGTACTGCACCGATGACAACGCCAGGGGACTGGTCGTCGTCTGCCGCGAGCCGGATCCCAGGGCCGATCTGGTGGACCTGACCCGAACATATCTGACGTTTCTCAAGAATGCGGCGCGCCCGGAGGGCGGATTCCACAATCGTCGTGCAGCGGATGAGTCGTGGGCGGACACCATCGGATCCGACGACTCCCAGGGACGGGCGCTGTGGGCTCTGGGCACGGCTGCTCGCCTCGGCCCTGCGGATTGGATGCGCCGTCTCGCCTTCGAGTTGTTCGAATCGAGTTTGGGCTTCGACTCGCCCTCACCGCGGGCCAATGCCTTTGCCGTGCTCGGTGCGTCGGAGTTCCTGGTGGCGGCGCCCGGTCATCGCCGGGCCATCGAGTCGATGCGACGATGGATCGGGCGGATCGTCCTGCCGGAGGATCCGGGCTGGCCATGGCCCGAGAGTCGCCTCGCCTATGACAATGCCCGTCTCCCGGAGGCTCTGATCGCGGCAGGCAGCTCGCTCGGGGACGAGCGGCTGCTCGGGTTTGGCCTGAGCCTGCTCGAGTGGCTCGTCTCGGTCGAGGACATGGACGGGCATTTCAGCTTCACCCCAATCGGAGGCTGGGCACCGGGAGAGCCCCGCCCCGGCTTCGACCAGCAGCCGGTCGAGGCCGCGGCGATGGCTGACGGGTGTGCCCGCGCCTGGGCGGCAACCGGTGACGATCGATGGAGAGATCGCGTGTTGAGCGCGGCTCGGTGGTTCGTAGGTGACAACGACGGTGGAGCCGTTCTGTATGACGTCGATACCGGCGGGTGTTGTGACGGCCTCACGCCGTCAGGGGCCAATCTGAATCAGGGTGCTGAATCCACCCTGGCCGCGCTCAGCGCCCTGCAACAGGCTGCGCGTCTGACCTGACCGATGATTCGACAAAGAGAAGGCCCCCCGCAGAGCGGGGGGCCTTTATCGGCACCTTGGTGCCTACACGTTTCCTCGCCTAGCGAGAGCGCTCCTTGGCCAGGTTCACGGTGAGCTGGCGCCCATCGAGGTCCTTGCCATTGAGTGAGGATATGGCCGCCTGGGCCGCCTCGGCGGTACCCATCTCGACGAAACCAAACCCTCTCGAGCGGCCGGTGTCACGATCGGTGATCACCTGTGCCTTGGTCACCGGTCCGTGCTGGGAGAAGAGATTCTCCAGCTCGGACGAGGTGGTATTGAACGTGAGGTTTCCCACGTAGAGGTTTGTGGACATTGCGTGCTCCTTTGAGCTGAACCGTCGAACTTGCTTGACGCCCCGCAGACCTCCCCATCGGCCCTCCTCGAACGGGGGACCGGGCTTGCCTGCGGCGACTTCACCCGACGGAACTGAAGGAGCGAAGAATGGCGCAGCACGCATCAGGCGTGCGCTGTGTGACAAAGACTAATCGCGCTCGGGCGTTAATGACAAAGTCGCCGTAGGATCGGCTCATGACAGGGATCCGGCTCGGGTCGATGCAGAACCCGGTTCGGGGCTTCCTCCACGGCACCGCGGCCATGGTGTCCATCGTGGGGTTGCTGGCCATTATCTCCGCCGGTTCCGGCGGGGCGGTCATGGCCACCTCGATCATCTATGGCCTGGCACTGGTGGGTCTGTACACGACCAGTTCGCTCTACCACTCGGTCCCGTGGCGGGAACTGTGGAAGGCGAGGCTCCAGCGCATGGATCACACCATGATCTATGTGCTGGTCGCAGCGACGTTCACGCCGTTGTTGGTGGCTGCGGTTGACGGGTCATGGGTCGCCGTCGGCCTCCTGGGAATATGGGGTCTGGCGGCTCTCGGCCTGGTCAAGGAGTTGTGGCCATCAGTCAGGGGTCGCGTTCTCCTGGTCGTCCAGTTCTTGGTCGGCTCGCTTTGCCTGGTCCCGATGTGGCTGACGCTGATCTCTCTCGAGGCATCGACGAGTCTCCTGGTCCTGTTCGGCGGCGTGGTCTACCTGGGGGGCGTGGCAATGTTCGTCAGGGGCTGGCCAAGGCTGGCGCCGGGCATCTTCTCGCACCACGAGCTGTTCCACGTCATGGTGATCATCGCAAGCGCGGCTCATTTCGCCGCAGTCTGGCGAGTCGTGGGTGGGGGATAGGGCGTGTTCGACGTCATCTAGCCGGGGCGGCGGGTTTAGGGTGATGGGGAACCGACCTGGGCACCTCGAGGTCGATTTCCTTCAAGAAAGATGCCGATGAACACACCAGATCATGCCCGCGCGGCATTCCGGGGCCCCCACAGGTCGGACCGCTAGGTGGTCCGGCGCGGCCGGGAGGCCATGACCAAGCGGGCCCGTGAGCTCTCACGGCAGGAGAAGCAGGCGAACAAGAAGGAGAAGCGTGACGCCCGTTCCGAGGACAGGACCGCCTTGCCTGCCACTGATGAGAACGCCCTGATGGAGGAGTTCGCCCGTTTGAGCGAGAGGTACTCCTCGGAGCAGATCAGCGAGACCGAATACACCAGCGAGCGTCGCCGCATCTTCGAGA
>JBFYOJ010000120.1:0-8540 GCA_041303885.1 Acidimicrobiia bacterium
CCATTGAGTAGACGGACCCAGGGTGGAACCTCTCGGCGAGGAACGTCCCGAGAGTCGCGGTCAGCATCAGGGGCAGGATGAGCTGATAGTCCCGCGCGCCGGTCACCTCGAACACCATGAGGATGGCGGTGAGAGGTGCTCTCCCCACGACGGCGAACATGGCAGCCATGCCGACGACCGCGAAAGCCCCGGACTCGAGCGGCGCCGGCCAGACGAGCTCCGCCAGCTCGGCGAACCCTGCGCCGACCGCCGCTCCCATGAATAGCGAGGGCATGAAGGCGCCACCCGAGGCGCCCGAGGTCGTGGTGAAGCTGGTGGCAACTGCCTTGCCCAAAGCAAGGAGAATCAGGGCCCACCAGAACGAGGACGTGGCCTCCCCTCTGATCAAGTCGTTGATGACCGATTGACCGGTGCCGAAGAGCCGTGGCTCGATGAAGATGAGACCGGCGACGATCAGACCCGCTGCAAGGGGACGGGAGAAGCCGAGAGACCGCTCGTTGGCGCGGGCAAATAGGTCGACACGTCCGACCAGTCTCAGGAAGAAGATGCCGACTGCGACCACGATGACAGCGAGTGCGGCATAAGGGATCAGCTCGGCGAAGCCGTTCATCCGGTAGACGAACCCCTGGATCGCCAGCTCCGGCCCGATGATGGTCCGGGTGGTCACTGCCGCCGTCACCGAGGCAATGACGATGGCCGACATGTGTCGGACCGCGAACGACGACAGGATCACCTCGAGGGCGAACAGCATGCCGGCGATCGGAGCGTTGAACGCAGCGCCGATCCCCGCCCCGGCTCCGGCGGCAACGAGCGAGCGGACCTGGTCTTCGCCGAGGTTGAACCGGCGCGAGATGACCGATCCCACCGCGGCCCCGACCTGGACGATCGGCCCCTCGCGGCCGGCAGATCCCCCTGTGCCGATCGTGGCCGCAGTGGCCAGGATCTTGAGAGGGATGGTGCGACCCCGCATACGCCCACCGTGAACCTCGAGAGCCATGATGGTCTCGGGCACCCCATCGCCCGAGACTTCGGGAGCGAAGCGGCGTGCCAGGAACCATGCGAGTAGAAACCCGGTGGGCACAGTGAGGAAGATCCACGGGTGGCCGGCGTCGATGGCGAAGGGGAGAAAGAACTCCTCGAGCCAGCCGATCAGCCAGATCAGTGCCGCGGCTCCGAGCCCGACACCTACCCCGATCAGTGCCGAGATTGCGAGAAACCCACCCATCTGCCTCTCGGCGAGAACCCCGACACCAGGAAGTCGCCGGATGCTCTCCATCGGCTTGGTCACCGGCGCAGCGTATCCCGCTCCCACCGATTCCTCGGGCACGTACAAAATAGACCCGTGAACGTCCGGTCTCACATCATGCGCCCGATCGACCTGACCAGCGGGTGGAACCGGGCGATCCTTGCACTTACCTTTGTCGCGGGGGCGATCGGGCTCGCACTCACCATCTGGCTCGACCGGGACCTGTTCCTTGCGGTGGCGGCAGGTGGAAGCACGTTTCTCTCCTGGGCACTCGCCCGTGAGCTCGACCCCGATCGTCAGCTCTCGGCGATCGTCGCCGCCGTTGCGGGCGGAGTGTTGGCCCTGGCCGGGATGCCCACCGCTCTCCTTCCATACGCCGCCCTGTTGATGAGCGCGCGTTTGATAGCGGAGACCACGGGTAGACGACCCCTCCCAACCGACATCGGAGCGATGGTGATCCTCGCCACCGTGATCTCATTCACCCCGCTCGGCTGGGTGATGGGGTTCGGGCTTGCCATCGCGATCTACGTCGACGATCGCATGGCGGATGTGCACAGCAGGCGAGCGCTACTCGGAGCCATCGCCGGAGCCGTGGGCGCTTCGGCAGTGATCACATTGACCGATGCCCTCCCGGAGAGCCTGCCTGTAATCCGACCCTTGCTCGCGGCGATCATCGGCATCCTCACTCTGACCGCCTGGGTCAGAGAGCCCGTCGAGCCGGTGAGCTTCGTCGACAGCCGCAACAAGAGATTCCTCAGGAAGGACCGACTCCACGCGGCGAGGGCGACAGCCGGTCTCCTCATCTTCGTCGGTGGCCTTGTCTCAGGGGAGGCAGCCGGCGCGGTCGTCGCGATGGCGGTGGTCCTGGGCATCGCCCTGGTCTCGAGCGAAATCGAGCGTTTTGGGCGCAGACGCAGGGGGTAGCGTGACCCCCATGTGCAGATCGATCAAAGTCCTCAGGGAAGGGGCGACCCCGGCTCCCACCGAAGAGATCGAGGCGGCGGCGCTCCAGTTCGTGCGCAAGATCTCCGGTTTCAGCAAACCCGCCCACCACAACGAGGAGGTGTTCAACCAGGCGGTGCTCGAGATCTCCGAGGCCTCGATGCGTCTGCTCGACGGGCTCGAGATCAGAGGGGCAAAGGCGTCGTAGCGGGCGGCGCCCGTTCCCGCCCGTCCGGGCCCAGGGGATCGGGCTCGCAGACGTCGGAGACACCTGGGATCGGCGCCTCCGACGTCTCAGCGAGAACCGGGAGTGACGGCTTCAGTGGACCTTGACGACCTCGGCACCACCGGGCACGAGGGAGTTCTGGGTTGACCACAACTTGCCCCGCTTGTCGAACGTGATGGAAGTCAGCTGCGGTATCCCCTCGGCGACGACCCGACACGTCTGCTTCTTGACGTTGCAGGCGCTGATCGTCCCACCGACTCCGTCCTGGAAGATCTCCACGGCGGCCCAGCTCTTCTCATCCATCTCGGCCACATAGAGCTTGCCCTTGCGGAAGGTCAGATCGATGATCGAGGTGAACCCTCCGTCGAAGACCTTGACGCACTTTGGGCTCTCCCCGCACACCGCCCATGACGCCCTCGGGTGGACCCTCCAGATGTTGGACTCGCCGGCCGGGCCGGGGAATCCCTTCAACTCGCCAACGTAGTAGTAGCCATCCGGGCCGATTGCGACACTGGTGGGAACCGCCTGTGCCGGCATCTCATCGGGAAGGGAGCAGAAGTCGGCGCCCGATCCGGGGCACCCCGCCAACCCCTTGATATTCGCAGTCGACACCAACTCGTCCGGGAAGATCGCCAGCACGCGAACCTTGCCGTCCTTGGTCACCTTGAGCAGATCGTTCCCACCGGCATCGACCACCAGGGCCGCCCTGCTGCCCAACGACTGGACGTCGAACGGGTTGGAGTCGAACGGGTCATTCCCGTCGGGGTTCTTGGCCGTCTCGAAGGCGAACAGGTTGACGACCAGCTTGGGTTGGCCCTTCCAGATCCGGTAGAGGCCCTGGCCGCTGTCGGCCTCCGGCCCTGCCTCCCCCGCCCCGGTGGTTGCCCAGAGCAGATGCTTGTCGGCAGCGCTGACATCGGTGACCCCAGGGAGCGGGATCGTGGAACGGACCTCGCCACGGCGAATGGTCTCGATTCCGACGCCGGCGTTGGCCACGAGGAGGTCACCGTTCCGTGCCGTGCTCAGACCGAAGAGCGGGCCGGCCAGCCCGCTGACCGCGCCGGCGAGCACCGGGATCGCCATCAGGACGATCAATACGAGGATGGAGAGGAATCGCTTGGTAGAGGCTTTCATGAACGCACCTTTCACTGTGGGCTCTCGACACCCCTGGTGGCTCGAACCTACGCCGCAGGGCCGAGGTTGTGTCGGGCGGCGTGCTAGCCCGGAAGGAGCATCCCTAGCCCGAGGCGATCGGCATTGACCAGAGCGAGGTGGGCGGCCGCCACGTCCTGTGCGGCAACCCCAACGCTCTTGAACACCGTCACGTCTTCACGGATCTCGGGCGCCTTGTCGGCCAACAGCTCGCGCAAGGTCGTATCCGGCGCTCGCCCTGCCTGGATCAGATCTCCCGCCTCGGCCGCCGCAGCGTCGATGTCATCGACGACCACATATGCCCTCTTCAGCAGCTCGGCCGGCAGCTCGACCATCTCCGGGGTGAACGCACCCACTGCGTTGACATGGGCGACCTCCTTCACGGCCGAGTCCGCAAAGAGTGCCTGACGGGCGGGTGTGGCGCACGAGATGACGTCCGCCTCGGCGACGGCCTCGTTGGCGTCGCCCACGGGCTCACCGCCGACCATGTCGGCGATCATCCGCGCATTCGACCGGTCGCGGGACCAGACCAGGACCCGCTCGATCCGGCGAACCGACTTCACCGCCTGGATTTGATCGAAAGCCATCGCCCCCGCCCCGAGCATGGCCAGCGTGGAGACGTCGCGGGGCGCCAGCATCGCGGTGGCCAGACCGCACACGGCGCCGGTCCGGATGGCGGTCAGGGTCGGCCCGTGGACCAGGCCGATTGGGCCCCCGTCTGGGCCGAACACGACCACCACCCCCGCCGGGTTTCCCGGGACGGTCGAGACCACCTTGACCGCCATGATGTCGTCGACCCTCCCTGGCATGACCAGGGACTTGCCGACCATGGTGCGCATCGGTGCTTCTGAGTCGGCGGAGAAAGCGTGTTGCATCGCCTTGATCGCATCAGCCATCGGGAGCGCCTGACGAGTGTCCGTGGAGTTGAGGTATCGCATCAGGCGAGCACGTGCTTCACAGCGAGATCTATCGGTTCCCGGTCGACAGAAAAGAAGCTCATTGGGACATCGGTGTCGAACTCCATCGAAACCCCGGTTATCTCCTGAGCGACCATCGAGCCTACCGCCGGCGCGAGCTTGAACCCGTGCCCGGAGAAGCCGTTGGCCACCCAGAAGCCATCGACGTCGGAGGGGCCGAGCACTGGATGAACGTCCTCGCGATTGATCGTGTACAACCCGGCCACCCCGGAGACATGCCCTCTGGCCTCGAGCGCGGGAATGCGATGATGGAATGCAGCCAGCTTCAGCTCGGTGAAGTCGGCGTCGGGCACACGTTTGAAGTCGTCAGGATCAGAGACGATTTCCTCTTCGTCCTCGGCGAGGACCGAGCCGACCATGATCTGTTGACCGCCTGACTCGGGTCGGAAGTAGATGCCGGTGGAGCCGTCCGCCCCGGCCGGGATCGGCCCTAGATCGGACGGCCATGACCGGTACACGGTCTGGATCCGGGTCGGGGTCAGGGTCCAACGCAGATCCGCCCCGGCCATGGCGTTGAGCTGGTTGCACCACGGACCAGAGGCGTTGACCACCAGCCCGGCCGAGATCTCACTGCCGTCGGCGAGACGGACCCCGGTGACCCGGCCGTCCTCCCGCAGCACGCCGGTGACCGCTGAGTTGAACTCGACACTGCCTCCCTCGCTGCGAGTGGCCTCGATCAGGTCCTGGTTGGCCCCGACCGGGTCGGCGTATCCACCGTTGCTCTCGAAGAGAAAAGCATCCCCCGGCGCACATACGTGCTCGGTCTCACCGGTGAGGTCGAACGGGACGCCGCAGGCCGACAGTGAAGGGAAGAGATCGCTCAACTGATCCGGACCGATTGCCTCGGCGTCTACTCCCTGACCGGTCAGCTTGTCGGCGTCGGCGCCCACCTTCTCCGCGGACTCCCCCATCATCCAGAGCACACCGACCCGCTGCAACCCTGACCGCGGTTGGTCGAGACCGGTGTATTCCGCCCAGTTCCCGTATGACTCCTGGCCGTGATACGCCAGGCGCACGACCTCGGGGTAGGTGTAACGGCACCGGCAGATCGACGATGAGGCCCCGGTCGAGCCCTCGGCCGGCCCGGCGCCCTTGTCCAGGGCGACGACGGTGCCTGCCCCATGCCGAGCCAGTTGGTAGGCGATCGAGGATCCGATGATCCCCGAGCCGACCACGACGACGTCGGCGGTTCGGGTCACGCCGCGCTCACCCGGTAGTCCCCCGCCTCCTCGTCCCAGGTCAACTCGAGGACGCCCTTGGTGGCCGCCGCCTTGCAGAACTGGAGGAAACCGGCGTATCCGAACTTCTTCTCGGAGAAGGTCTGGTCCTTCTTGCGGAGCTGGTTCTTGAGCCCGGAGAGAAACACCGGGCTGTCCCTCTTTGCCAGATCTTTCATGACCTCGGCCAGGAGCAAGAACGCCTCGTTCTCCCCCGAGCCCCCCGATGGGAACTGGACGACCGGGTCGCCCCGGCCCGGCCCCTCGGACAATTCGATGATCCCCTGGGACTCGAGGTGACCGAGCAGCTCCCCAAAAGCACGGAACCCGTAATCGGCCTCGGAGAACGTCGAGTCCTTCCGAAGGAGGGCCCGCTTCAGCGAAGATGCCAGCACCTCACCCCCGCTGCTCCGCAACAACCCGGAAAGGGTGGTGGTGATCAGAGACGCCAGTTCGGGTGCGGGTGCCTCCCCGACCTCTTCCTCGCTCTCCGGCGGCTTCGCCCTGGCCGGTCGCGGCTCGACTCCGTCGAGGTTCTCGTAGAAGAGGAACTCGTCACAGGCAGGCGGGAGGAGCGCCGATGTCGATGCCTTGACCCCCACTCCGATCACTTTCTTGTTCAACTCGCGCAACTTGTGCACGAGCGGGGTGAAATCCGAGTCTCCCGAGCAGATCACGAAGGTGGTCACGTAGTCACGCTCGAAGGCGAGCTCGATGGCGTCGACGGCCATCTTGATGTCAGCTGCGTTCTTCCGGCTCGCCCCCATGCGCTGAGGGATTTCGATCAACTCGACATGACTCCGGGTCATCTGTTGCCGGGCGTCGGAGAACATCGACCAGTCGGCGTATGCCTTGCGGCTCACGACCCTGCCCCGTTCCGCGAGGGCATTGCCGATCGGCTCGAAATCGAATTCCATGCCCCCCAACGCCTCACGCACGCCGATGGCCAGGTTCTCGAAGTCGACGAACAAGGCAATGCGTTCTTCTTCCATAGGCCAAGCGTAGGCGTGCCATGGGTGGAACTCCCCCTGGAGGCAAGACGCACACCGGTTAGGTTCATTCCCGTGCCAAGACACAGCGAGCTCCGGGTTCACGGCGTGTCCGGGACACCGCCGCGCGACATGCTCTACACCGACCCGGTCACCCTGGATCCCCCGACCGAGCACACCCGCATCTACCGAAGACGCCCTGCCGATATCACCACCGACACCGCAGGTGGGCAGCACGAGTTCGAGGCGACCGCCTTCCACTGGGGCAGCCTCACCACCGGCCACTGGCTGACGGCCTTCTGGATCCTCCTCGGGCCATTCGCCTTCGCCAATGTCGCCGGCTGGATGACGACGCGTCCCGGGAAGTGGTCCCACTCTGCGGTTCGCCTCGCCGGGATGGCGATGACTGCCCTGTTCGTGATCCAGCTCGGCTTTCTCTTCCTCGAGGCTCCGCTGGCCATGGCCCCGGCGGGAAAGGAGAAGGTAGTGGTTCTGGCATCCGCGGCCGTTTACTTCCTCGTTTATGTCGTCGGGATCGTGATGTGGCTCTCCACCCAGTCCCACTTCCAAGGCTTCGGCTGGGAGCGCAGGCTGAAGCTGACCGTGTGGCCGACCCGTCGGCATCTACTCCCACCCAAGTTCTGGACGGACCCTGAAGTGGCGGAAGCCGGAGAGCAGTGGGACGACCCGGCAGGCGACCCGATCACGTCTAGGACCCTCTGGGACGAGCACGCCATCCTCCACCGGATTCGACGGCTCCACCTTGGAGTCGGGGTGCTGGTGATGTCGGCCCTCATCGCGGTCGGGCTCGATCTGGCCTGGATGCGCTGGCTCGTGGCCGGTCTGTCGACGGTGCTGATCCTCCTCATGATCCTCACGACGACCAACCCGCGGCTGGTGGTGGTCCAGTTCGCCACGGCATGGGCCCCGCTGGTCTCGGTGGCCTGCTTCGGAGTCGCCTACTGGCAGCTGATCGTCTCCGAGCCGGTGACCAGCCCGTGGCCCGGGTATCACGTCACCACCTTTGTCGTGGCGCTCGCCCTCGGCCTGGCCGGGGCGGCCGCGACCGTGTCAGGATGGCTGAGCCTGGGAGCCATCGTGATCGGCACCCTGTTCGGGGCATCACTCGGCACAGGCGCCGCCTATATAGCAAACAGCTATGCCGAGCTCGATCAACTCACCGAGAACGGCGCGGGCTGGGTGGCAGTGGCCATGCTGTTCCTGGTTCTGACGATCGCAATCACCGCCCTCATCCTCAGTTTCCTCGGTGATATCGAGCTTCCCAGGGGTGGGAAGGTGATGGCCCTCTTGCGGCGTGTGACGCTCCGTGCCCGGACGATCTTCGTCGTGTCCGGCATCTTCGGGCTGGTGGCCGGGGGCATCGCCTTCGCGATCGGATGTGTGGGCACGTCCTGCACGCCCACCGATCTGGGCGTCCCCATCAGGGGAGGAGTGGTGTACCTGGTGGGCACCATCGTCCTGGCCGTCCTCACGATTCTCCTTGCAGCTCGCCTCTTTGCCCTCAACACCTTCCTCGCATTGGTGGTGGCGGTGGTGGGTGGCGTCGGTGTCATGCTGTTCGCCATGGGCAGACTCCCCACCGGCCAAATTGCCGGCTACGAAGTCGACTTCAACGACCTGGTCGACGTTGCCAAGGTCCTCATCGTGATCATGCCGGTGCTGCTGGTCGGGCGCAGCTTGGTGGGGAGTATCAGGCGGGGCACGTCCAACCGCCAGGTCGGCATCATCTGGGATGTGGCCTCGCTCTGGCCCCGCTGGTTCCATCCGCTC
>JBFYOJ010000121.1:0-25379 GCA_041303885.1 Acidimicrobiia bacterium
CGAGCCGAACTACCGACACTCCCTGCCCACCAAGACACTCGAGTACCTGGCATTGGGTGTGCCGGTGGTGGCGACAGATCTCCCCGGCACACGGAGCGTGCTGGCGGGAAGGGAGGCGGTCTGGATGGTCCCGGCAGGTGATGTCGATGCGATGGCTTCGGCGATCATCGAGGCAGTCCAGCCAGACGCAAAGGCCGCAGCCGTGAAACAGGCTCGCTCGATCCGTGCCACGTTCCGGTGGCCCGAGGGGGAGGTTCGATCCTTCTATGCCGCCCTGATCAGCCAGAAAGGAACCCGAGGCCCCAGCTGAGATGCATGGTGGCCAGCGCCGCGGGAACGCCCAGGGATGAGATGCCGAGCCTGGGCAGACCCGCCAACCCGACGACGATGAGGGCGAGCGCGTAGCCGGCGGGGATGAGCCATGCAGGCGGCCACCAGATCCCCGCCACCAACGAGACGGCGAGCATGACCAAGACCAGGGGTGGCGCCAGTTGCCTCCAGCGCAGGGAGCCCGGGTGCGTGCGGCTGAAAGTGCGCTTCCATTGCCCGTAGTCGAAGTACTGCCGGGCGAGCTTGCCCAGTGACCCCCTCGGGCGATACTCGACTCGGAGCTCGGGATCGAACCAGACCACACCACCCGATTCCCGGATACGGTGATTGAGCTCGTAATCCTGATTTCGAGAAAACCGTTCGTCATAGCCACCGTGCTCTTCCAACGTCTTTCTCCAGAAGACTCCGAGATAGACGGTCTCGGCCGGGCCGGCAGTGCCGCCGATCCGATAGCGGGCATCACCGGCGCCTAGCGGCGAGGCCATCGCCGCCGCGATCGCTTTCTCCCATCCGGTCACTCCCGTCGGCACCTGCATCCCGCCAACACTGTCTGCGCCGGTTGCGATGAGGGAGTCGACGGCACGTTCCAGGTAACCCGCCGGGATGACCGAATGGGCGTCGACACGGGCCACGATCTCGGCGGTGGTCGCCCGGAGGGCCTCATTGAGCCCGACAGGAGTGCTTCCCGTCGGATTGGGGATCACCGATGCCCCATGGTCCCGCGCCGCCTGTGCCGAGTCCTCGTCGAAGGCGGCGACGACGATCGACCCGAGACTCGGGTAGCTCTGGGCCTTCACCGCGTCGATCGCCTGTCCGATCGACCTGGCGGCATGAGCGGCAGGGATGATCACGTCGAGGGAGGGCCGGTCGGTCACAACGGCCCGTAACGTACCCGGGATGTCGAAGATCCTGCCCCTGTTCCGGGGGATTGCTATCGGATCGTTGGCAGGAACTCTCCTGTTGGCCCTGTCGGCGATCGCCGGCCTCGTCGACCTGAGGTCGGGCCGGGTGTTCTTCGTCGCTGCGGGGATGGCAGCTGCCGCGGTTCTGATCGACGCCTCTGACGCCAGGCTCAGCGCAACCGGGTCGTCGCTGGTCGGGATCGGAGCGTTGTCAGCAGGTCTCGCCACAGGGTATGGCTGGCTCGAGTACTCGATGATCGGCGGGGCGTTGCTCGGAGCCCTCTGGCTGCTGACCGGGGAGCAGAAGTTGCGTGATCCGACCCGGTGGTTTCGCTGGGGGGGTGTGGTGCTCGCCCTGCTCGTGCTTGTTCTCCTTCCCCTGATCCTCGACGGTGGAACACTGGGACACGACGAGTCTGCGTACGGGGTCAAAACCAGGCAGTGGCTGGAGGGCACCCCGGACACCGGATGGTCTCCGCATCGCGGGATCGGGATGTCACTGCTTGGCTATCCGGTGCTCGGCGCCGGTGGATCGGAGCCGGGCCTGAGGCTGATCGGCTTGGCAGGGGCCATGGCTCTGGCCGCCGGGGCATGGGGTCTGGGGCGGAGGTTGGGAGGGCCTGTCGTCGGGGCGATGGCGGCATTGGGCGTGATCGCCGGCCCGGCCGTGCTGAGCCGGGGCACCGAGTACCTGAGCGACGTCCCGGCAGCGGGCCTGCTCGTGTTCTGTGCGGTCATCCTCTGGCGGGAGCTCGGCGACCGGGAGTTGCCCACCTATCGCCTGCTCTGGGCCCTGCCGTTGGCATGGGCTGCGTTCTACCTTCGGTACCAGTCGATCGTGAGCCTGGCGCTCCTTGCCGTTGTCGCCTTGTTCCTCTGGTGGGACAAGGTTCGGAGACGACCGGGGCCGGCTGTCTGGCTCGTCGTGATCGGTGCCATCGGGCTCATCCCCCACGTCATCCACTCGATCGGGCTGACCGGCGAGCCGTGGGGGATCCTCACCTATACCGGTCGGATCGCGGGTAGAGCG
Source organism: Acidimicrobiia bacterium (assembly GCA_041303885.1). GTDB lineage: Bacteria > Actinomycetota > Acidimicrobiia > Spongiisociales > ZC4RG35 > JARDZU01. Next base: position 2,263 of record JBFYOJ010000121.1, read on the forward strand.
TATGTAGGTGAAGGGCTCTCCGACTATGCCCAGCAGTTGCCTTGGGATCTCGCCGGGTACCTCGGCCCGGTGGCCCTGGTGGCGGCCCTGGTGGGGATGGCAACCGCGTGGCGGGATCACAGTGAGAGGCAGGGCTACCTCTTTCTCCTGATCCCGGCCCTCGCGCAGGTTGTCGCACTCGGCCTGATCTCCCACGGTGAGCCCAGGTTCCTGTTCTTCCCGATCGCATTGGTGGTTGTAGCCGGAGCCATGACGATTCATCGGTGGGCCTCCCAGACGGCGACCTCATGGGGTCTGGCGGTGGCATCGGCGGTCGGAATAGTGGTGATCGGGTCCCTTGCCCTGTCATCCACCTTTGCCGGTGATTGGGTTCGCAACCGCACGGCGAGCAACGAACCGGTGGAGCTGGCCGCTGTGGAGGTTTCGTCTCTGGCCGGCGGCGCATCATGCGGTGTCTTCACCTCCTACACACCACAAGTCACCTTCTACTCGGGCTGTGCCAGTGAGGTGTTCGGGGTGGTTGGCGAGCCGGAGGCGGCAGTGAACGAACTCCAGGGAGAGGCGAAGTTCGTGGTGCTCGTCGAGAACGGAAAGCGGCAGCCAACCGGGGCCGCTCTGGCGGGCTATCTGGCCCTCGCCGATGGGCAGCCGGTGGTCGTCCAGGGGGAGAGGCGCGATGCCACGATCCTGAGGCTGACCGGTTAGCCATATCATGCATCGCCAGTGCCAGACGATCTGACCGCTCTCGCCCAACCCGAGTTCGTGCTGGTCACGTGGGCAGCCGGGTTGGCTTTCGCCTCGGGGTACATCGCATTGAGACGCCTGGTTGGCCCGGGGTTCACCTGGATGACAGCCTCCCTTGCCGCGTTGATCGGTCTCTCTGGCGCCTTCGGGGAGGACACCTGGTGGGTCAGGTTCGGGTTGATCATGCTCGCCCTCGGGCTGATCTGGGCGAGGAATCGCCAGCTGTCGGGGATCTTCCAGGTGACCGCCGGTCTCGCCTTGCTGATACACGCCTCTGAGATCGGCGCCTGGGCCCCGGCAATCTCGGCCACCCTCGCACTGGGTGGTGTCACCTCCGAGATGATGCTCGCCCACTGGTACCTGATCGATCCGCGCTTGCCCCGATCGATACTCAAGACACTCGGCGCGGCCGGTCTGGCTGGGATTGCCGCAGACTCCGTTGTCCTCGCCGTGGTCGGGCTGCCTTCCGGAGGCGCGACCCTTGCCTACTGGGCCCTGATGGCGACTTCGTTCGTGCTGATGGCAGCAGCGATTGCCGCCCTACGGTACCCGGCCTACTCCGGTGTGATGGCCGCAACCGGGTTGTCATATCTCGCCGTCCTCACCACCCTTGGCGGAGTGTTCCTCGGTCGTGTGCTCGTCGCCGGCGTTGGGCCCTTTGCTAACTGAACAGGAGTGCTCGTGGAAATCAAGACCGCACCGGCTGACGCCGATCTGACCGACGTCACCTTCATCGTTGGCGTCCTGGCCGGGACCCAGCCGCTTCCTGGAGCCGGAGAGTTGGTCGAGTCGGCCGACCCCGCCTTGATCGAGCTGGCGAAGTTCGAGGGCAAGATGGGCCAGGTCCTGCAGGTTCCACATCAGATTGCCAAAGCGGTGCTCCTGGTTGGGCTCGGCGATGAGGCAACCTTCGAGTCGATACGGGGTGCCATGGGCAACGCAGTTCGGTCAGTCAGGACCCAGCGTGCCGTCACCAACCTCCATCAGGCGCCGATCGACGCGGCAACCCGAGCCGTGGTCGAGGGAGCCGCCCTCGGTGGATATCAGTTCCGCAGCTACAAGACCGAAGGCGAGGGGCTCGTCATCGAATCACTCGAGCTCCTCGGAGGCGATGAGGATGAGATCGGCGAGACATTGGTGACGACCGACGCCACCAACCTCGCTCGAGACTGGGTCAACGCTCCCGCTCTCGACAAGGCTCCACAGGCCCTGGCCGCGATGATCGGCGAGGCGGCCGGACACGCCGGTCTGCAAGTCGCAGTGTGGGATGAGAGCAGGATCGCCGACGAGAAGCTGGGCGCGCTGCTCGGGGTTGCTGCCGGGTCGGACCGGCCGCCTCAGGTCGTGATACTCCGGTACGAGCCGGAAGGGGCCGGCGCCCACCTGGCCCTGGTCGGCAAGGGAATCACCTTCGACAGCGGCGGGCTGTCGATCAAGACCGCCCCCTTCATGGAGGAAATGAAGGACGACATGTCAGGTGCCGCGGTCGTGTCGGCCGCCACCATTGCCATCGCCCGTCTTGGTCTGCCGATCCGGGTAACCACTGTCGTGCCCCTCACCGACAACGCGATCGGGGGCAATGCCACCCGACCGGGTGACGTGCTGCGACCCGTCGACGGTCCGACGATCGAGGTCCTGAACACCGATGCGGAGGGCCGGCTGATCCTCGCCGACGGTCTCGGCATCGCCAAACGCCACGAGCCTGACCTGATCGTGGACGTCGCCACCCTTACCGGTGCAGCCCGGGTCGCGCTAGGTGACAAGATCGCCGCGGTGTTCGCATCCGATTCGGGCGTCTCGTCCCGGATCCTCGAAGCGGCTTCGAGGGCGGGGGAGCAGTTCTGGGAGATGCCGCTGTTCAAGGAGTATGCGAAGACGATCGAGTCGGACATCGCCGACATAAAGAACATATCCGCTAGTCGATACGGTGGGGCGATCATCGCCGCCCTCTTCCTCTCCCGATACGCCGGGGACTTCGACTGGGCCCACCTGGACATCGCCGGCCCGGCGCGGTGGCGTGAGACCGTTGGGGAGCAGGTGAAGGGTGCATCCGGGGTTGGAGTCAGGACCCTGGTCGAATTGGCCAGGTCTCTGGTGGCAGCCACCAAACCCAGCACCGTTTCCTAGCATCGACGCGATGCGGAATCGGTTTCTCCTCCGATCCAGCCTGACCGACCTGGCCGCCCTCGCCATCGCCATGGCGGGAGCATCGTTCTACGTCTACGGGACCTTGCTGCCGTGGAACTCACTTCTGGGTGAACAGGTCCTCCCGATGCTGGCGTTCCTGGTCCTCGCAATGATCATCTTCTCCATGCTCACGGCCCAGATGTCCGGCCCCGGTGTGCCCCGACCAAGCTACGGGCGCATGTTTGCCATCGCGGTCGGAACCTGGGCCTCGACCGCGCTCTTGATCGTCGTCTTCCGCGATGTCTACTTCTCGCGCTCGTTCCTCGCCTTGACTGCGGTGGGCTGGGTCATCCTCGCCACCGCCCATCGCATCGTCAGGCGCCGCAGACCATGGACAGAGAGGATCGCCCTGATCACTGCCGAGAAGCAGTTGGCAGAGGACCTGATCGAGTCGCCTCACGCCGATGTCGTCTGGGTGATCGACCCGAAGTTCGACGGCCCGGTGGATCTGCCCGATCGGGATGCGACGATGGCCGTCGACTTGAGAGCCGTACTCTCGGAGCGGATGGCCCAGTTCCTCTCGTCCAGTGATGTGGCCGGATATCGGATCCGCGCATTCACCTCGATCTACGAGGAGCACACGGGCCGGGTGCCTCTGGTCCATCTCGCAGAAGGATGGGAGATTTCGGCTCCGTTTCTCGAGACCGCCCCTTGGCTCCCCGGGAAGCGGGTATTCGACACGATCTTCACCGCGATCACCGCCCCGCTCTGGTTGCTGGTCGGTGTGGCCGTGGCGATGTACATCCGGGCCATGACTCATGGGCCGGCCCTGTTCCGCCAGCGACGGATCGGCTACGAGGGACGACCATTCACCATGTACAAGTTCCGCACCATGGATGAGGACGCCGAGAAGGATGGTCCCAGATTCGCCACCAAGGACGATCTGCGTCTCATCAAAGGGGGCAAGTTCCTGCGCAAGTCGCGACTGGACGAGATCCCTCAGCTATGGAACGTGCTCAAGGGCGAGATGAGCTTGGTGGGGCCTCGTGCGGAGCAGGTCCCGTTCGTCAGGGAGTTTCGCAAGCGGATCCCCTTCTACGAGCACCGTCATTTGGTGCGACCTGGGATCACCGGGTGGGCTCAGGTCAACTATGGATATGCCGATGATCATGCCGATACGATCGAGAAGCTGACATATGACCTCTACTACATCAAGCACATGTCACCGGTGATGGATCTCCGGGTGCTCTGGAAGAGCATTTGGACCGTGCTCACCGGGGCGGGAGCGCGGTGAGCGCCCCAGTGTTAGAGACCGAGAAGCGAGGATTCCGGGCGCCAGGCACCACCTTCATGGTTGCCGGTGGGCTGATTGGCGCTGTCGGTGCCTATGTGTTCCAGGTCTACGGAACGCGATCGCTCGGACCTGAAGCATTTGCCCCGATCGGGGTGCTGTGGACCGCCTTCTTCATACTCGCCACGGTGCTTCTCGTCCCCGTCGAGCAGTACGTCACACGTGAGGTGGCCTCCGGGCGAAAGGCAATCCCCCATGACCTCGAGCCTGCAACGGTCATGGCAGCCATCGGGGTGGTGGTAGGAGGTGGTTTCGTCCTGGCGACCCTGGATCGGCTCTTCGAGGGAAGCTGGCAATACGTCCTCCAAATCGCGCTGCTCATGATTGGGTATGCCTTGCTCTTCGTCGGCAAGGGGGTGCTCGCCGGGCGGCGGCGATTCGCCGATGTGGGTTGGGTGCTCATTCTGGAGACCCTGGTCCGACTTGTCGCCGGTATCGCTGCGATTCAGTTGTTCGCGTCCGCCGAGTCACTGGGCTGGGCGATGGTGCTCGGAGGGTTCGCGGTCCTCGGGCTTCGCTGGTGGCGCCACGACGCCGGTGACCGGAGGGCGCCGGCTGCTCCAGCGTCGCAATTCCTCGGTGGATACGTTGGAGCGACTTCGGCTTCGCAGGTCCTGCTGGGAGCGGCCCCGATCGCAGCCGCCGCTCTCGGTGCGGGTCCAGCGTTGGTGTCGGTGGTGTTCGTCACGTTCACTCTCTTCCGGGCACCGATGACCCTGATCTTCGCTCTTCAGGGGAGGATCCTTCCCTATCTGGTTGGAATCGCAGGGGAGGGTGACAACCACAAATTCGGGCGTTTTGCCCGAGGCGTGGTCCTGGCCGGGGCCGGCCTGGCCCTGCTCGGGGGATTGGTCGGATGGCTCATCGGCCCTGAGGTCGTGGGCGCTCTCTTCGGTGAGGAGTTCGCTCCATCGGCGACCGTGGCGGGTCTCGCCGCCGCCGGCGTCATGGCGGCAGCCGCGGCTCAGATCGCGGGTCAGGTCCTCGTGGCCGAGGCGCGTACTTCGAGGCTGGCTGGGGCGTGGTTCGGCGGCTTGCTCGTGTCGGTCGTAGCCCTGCTGGTCCTCGACGGTCAGCCTGACGTCCGGGTTGCACTTGCGTTCGCGATCGGGGAAGGAGTCGCTCTCCTCCTGATGGCCCTCCTCGCCGTCCGCAGATAGGCGTTGTCAGCGCAGCCGTTTGTCGGGGCCGGCGAGCCATGTCGCATGCTCCGCCCCGAGAGCCGGCGGGAACCGCCAGCGCAGCTCGGGTGGAACGACAGGCACCAGGTCGAACACGACCAGCCCCGACGACTCCGCTCTGACCAGCCCCACGCGGAGCAGCGCAGGCAGGGTCCTGGGCAGCCGCACCCCTTCCCCCTTCTCGGCGGCCCGGACCAGGCGGAGCAGCTCCGCCACGGCGCTCGAGCCCAATGCAGCCACCCAGAACCGTCTCACGTAGGGGTCCGAAGGCTCGAAGCCGGTCGTCCGGTTCTCGATGCGAACGGGGACGACCGGTCTGGTCCGGGCCGTCCGCCTAACCGAGGCGCCCGGGGGCCCGACGGCACGCAGATGCGGAGGACGAGCAATCTGGCCACCCCCGGGCACTTCGGTTCCCATACCCTGACGATTACAACCAAACGTAAAACATCGTCAAGAGTGTTAATCCATGGTCGCGAAAGATTCGACTGTGCCGGTGAGTGGACGGCTACGGGGCAGGTGGAGTGGTCGTGGTCGTCGTCACCAGTTCCCCGATGAAGGCGACCACCTGGACCGAGCCCTCCAGATCGGCTCCGCCAGGTGGATCCGTCTCGATGATCCTCCCCACCATGTTCTGATCGCTCGTGCCGACCTTCTGCTCGGTGAGGCTGATCATCACACCCGTCTCCAACTCGAAGTCCCGGAGCACGTCCAGGGCCTCCTCCATGGTGAGTCCGGCGAGATCGGGGAGGGCACCAACCGGCATTTCCCCCGTCGACACCCAGATGGTGATGAACGAGCCCTGCCGCACCGTCGCGCCTGCTCCGACCGATTGGTTGATGACGATTCCCTTGGGCTCCAGAGATGGTATCTCGACCACCGATGCGTTGAGCTTGGCCCCGCTGAGCCGAGCCTTGGCCTCGCTCACCGTCAGGCCGACGACTGTCGGGACGGTTGTCGGGGGCGGGACCAGGTACTGCTCGATGTTCTCTGGTTCGGGCGGGAACTGGGTGACCGGGAGGTCCTCGTGGACATATGACATGAACTCGGCCCAGATCGGGGCAGGAACGGATCCGCCGAATACCCGGGGATAGTTCTGACCGTTGATCACCACATTGGTCAGCGGGACTTGCTGGGCTTCGTATCCGACCCACACGGCGGTGCTGTACTCAGGGGTATACCCGACGTACCAGGCGTCCAGATAACTCTGGTGGGTGCCGGTCTTGCCACCCTGTGGGATGCCGATGTTCGCCCGGGGAGCGGTGCCCGAGACGGGAACCACCTGGAGAGCCCGGTTCGCCGCAGCGAAGATGGCCGGGTCGGCGACCTGAGTCGTCTCCGGCTCGTGCTCGTAGATGGTCTCACCGTCGCTGTTCACGATCTTGGAGATGATGTAGTCATCGGCGTGGAGACCGTAGGTGGCGAAGTTCGAGTAGGCGTTCGCCATCTCCTTGGTGCTCACCGCCGAGCTCCCGAGGACGATCGACAACACGGGCTCCAGTGCAGACTCGTCGATGCCCATCCGCTTGGCCGTCTCCACGATCTTCTCCGGGCCCACCGCCAGGGAGAGCTGGGCATAGACCGCGTTCACCGAGTTGTACGTCGCAGAGGAGAGGTCGATCACACCAAACGAGGCGCCGGCATTGCTGACGGTCCATATGTTCGACCCGTTGGGAGCGCAGGGGAACGGGCATTCGATCTTGACCGGGCTCTTCCCGCTGAAGGTGTGGCCCATCGTGTACCCGTTCTCCAGAGCGGCGACCAGCCCGAATGGCTTGAACGAAGAACCCGGGTTGCGACGACCCTGGACGGCGAGGTCGAATTGTGAGAACTCGAAGGGCAGTCCCGAAGCCATCACCTTCACGGCTCCACTCCAGTTGTCCACCATGGTCATGGCCCCGGTCGGGGAGCAGGAGTGGGTCTCGGCGTACTTGGCGAGATACTCGTCCGTCTCGCCGGGGAGGATCTCCCGGCACAGCGCGAGATTCTGCTCGTATGGGGGAAGGGGCAACCAGGAGGCAAGGATCTCATTCGCCTTCTTCTGCAGCTCGAGGTCGATGGTTGTGAAGACCTGGAGCCCACCGCCACCGTCGCAGGCGACATCGTCGGCGGGGCAACCGAAGACGGCCTTCTTCCTCGCTTCGGGTGTGTCGCCGAGGAAGGCGAACTCGGGTTTGTTGAGAAGCTCCCGCTTGACTTCTGCGACGACGTGGTCCGCCTCCCCGCGTCGCAGAGGGGCATCGATGACGCCGAGTGGCTCGTTGATCGCCCGGTCGGCCTGGGCCTGGGTGATCCAGCCGTTCTCGAGCATCTCGCGGATCACCTCGTCCCGCCGTTCCAGGGTCAGCTCGGGACGCCGGCGGGGGTTGTAGAGGGAAGGGTTTCTCACCAGCACGGCGAGGGTCGCGGCCTCGTCGACTTCGAGCTGGTCGAGCTCCTTGCCGAAGAACTCCTCGGAAGCGGTCTTCACGCCGTAGGCACCGGCGCCGAAGTAGACCGAGTTCATGTAGTACTCGAGGATTCGCTCCTTGGGGAATCGTCTCTCGACCTCGGCGGAGACGAACGCCTCGGTGATCTTCCGCTGGATGGTCACTTCCGACCCGACGAAGGCGTTCTTGACGACCTGCTGCGTGATCGTGGACCCGCCTCGGGTGCGGTCGGTGAGGAGGTTGTCGATCGCGGCGGAGACGATGGCCGAGAAGTCGATCCCCTCGTGCTCGAAGAACTCGGAGTCTTCGGCGGCCAGGATCGCATAGGTCACCACCTCCGGCACGGCCTCATATGGGACGGGCTCCGAATTGCGACCGTCGTGCAACTCGGCCAGCACCTCGCCGGTCTCGGCATAGATGCGGCTGACCCGGCTCAGATCGGGGAGAGTCAACTCCATCGATCTGGTGTCGGGGACCCATTCTTTCTTGACCTGCTCGAAGGTCCCGTAGGCGGAGTTTGCCCCCAGGAACGCGAACAATCCGACCCAGCCCGACATGAGGAGGGATATGGAGAGAAGCGTCGCGAGAGCACCGAACCATCGGCCGCGCCGTTCCCGCGCTTCTATTTGGTGGATGAGGGCTTTCCTGGCCATCTGAGGGAAAGGACGTCGTGACTGTCCCGAGAGTTCCCGACCTACGATCATCGGGACAATGCCAGGATACCCCTGATATGGAAGAAACCCGGCGAACCACCAGCGACATCGTCGTCGAGGTCGTGCACGACGAGCCGGCGGACCCCGTCTCGATCGGGCGACCGGGGGAGTACCCATACACCCGGGGCCCCTATCCGACCATGTACCGGGGACGTCTCTGGACGATGCGTCAATACGCCGGCTTCGGCACGGCTGAACAGACCAACCACAGGTTCCGTGACCTGCTCGAGGCCGGGCAAACCGGGCTGAGCGTCGCCTTCGACCTGCCCACTCAAATGGGGCTCGATTCCGACGAGCCCCTGGCTGCGGGTGAGGTGGGCAAGGTCGGCGTCGCCATCGACACCCTCGACGACATGAGGCGGCTCTTCGAGGGGATCCCTCTGGGTCGAGTCTCGACCTCGATGACGATCAATGCCACTGCGCCAGCCCTGTTGCTCCTCTATCAGCTGGTGGCCGAGGAGCAGGGCGCCGACCCCGCGGTGTTGAGAGGCACCATCCAGAACGACATCCTCAAGGAGTACGTCGCCCGGGGGACGTACATCTACCCACCGCGCCCTTCGATGCGCCTGGTCACCAATGTCTTCGAGTACGCCAGCGCCGAGCTGCCCCAGTGGAACACGATCTCGATCAGTGGCTACCACATACGAGAAGCAGGGGCGACCGCTGCCCAGGAGATGGCATTCACCATGGCCAACGGGATCGCATACGTGAAGGCGGCGATAGAAGCCGGCCTGGACATCGACGTCTTTGCGCCCAGGTTGTCCTTCTTCTGGAACGGGCACAATCAGTTCTTCGAAGAGGTCGCGAAGTACAGGGCGTCCCGCCGAATCTGGGCCCGGCTGATGAGAGAGGAGATCGGGGCCCGCGACCCGAGAAGCTGGGCAATGCGCTTCCACACTCAGACGGCGGGGTCGACACTGACTGCTCAACAGCCTCTGAATAATGTGGTCAGAACGACCTTGCAGGCACTGGCCGCCGTGCTGGGCGGCACCCAGTCACTCCATACCAATTCGTTCGATGAGGCTCTGGGCCTGCCGACGGATGAGTCGGCGCTCGTGGCCCTGAGGACCCAACAGGTGATCGCCCACGAATCCGGGGTCGGCGACACCGTCGACCCTCTGGCCGGCTCGTATTTCGTCGAGTATCTCACCAACGAGCTGGAGCAGGCGGCGGAGTCGCTTCTCGCTGAGATCGAGGCGATGGGGGGAGCGGTCGCGGCGATCGAGGAGGGCTGGATGCAAGCGCGTATCGAAGACTCCGCCTACCAGGAAGCTCGGCGTCAGAGCGACGGGACCAGTGTGTTGGTCGGGGTCAACAGGTTCGTCTCCGATGATGGTGGAGTGATCCCGGTGCTCGAGATCGATCCTACCCTGGAGGAGGATCAGAAGCGACGGCTGGCCGGGTGGCGGGCGAGCCGCGACGAGCGATCCGTCGAGAGGGCGCTGGCCCTCGTCGGGGAGCAGGCCACGACCGACACCAATCTGTTGCCGGTCATGAAGACCGCCCTGAGGGAAGGGGCGACCGTCGGCGAGGTGTCGAATCGACTGCGGGCCGTCTTTGGCGTATACCGGCCGGGGTGACATCGGCTCCATCTCCACCGGTAGGTACCGTCGCGGGCAACACATGAGCACGAATCAGAGGAAGCACCTACTCATAATCGGTGGTGGCCCGGCCGGGACCCAGGCGGCGACGATCGCTGCATCCAAAGGCGGTCGGGTGACGCTCATCGAAAAGGAGATCGTTGGGGGCGCCGCCCATCTCTGGGACTGCATCCCGTCGAAGACAATGGCTGCGAGCGCCCTCCGTCACTCGTCCGTCGCCAACGCGGCCAAACTGGGTCTGGCCACCGAGCCGACTTCGGTCGACACCCGCGTCCTGGCCGGGCGGATAAAGGTGATCACCGATGACATCCATCGGAACCTGGTCGAGTTGCTGGCTTCGCAATCCGTCGACGTGATCAGAGGTACGGCCAGATTCGTCTCTGCTCACGAGGTCGCCGTCGAAACGGGCTCGAGTCAAACGAACCTCACATTCGACCAGGCCATGGTCGCGACCGGGTCGGGGCCCCGGATCCCCGATTGGGCGCCGGTTGACGGCGAGAGGGTGCTGACCACCAGGCACTGCTACGACCTGAAGACGGTTCCCGAGCATGTCGTGGTGATCGGATCGGGTGTGACCGGCGTCGAGTTCACTCACATCTTCAACAGCCTCGGTAGCAAGGTCAGCCTGGTCGTCTCCAGACGCCAGATCTTGCCCCACCGGGACGCCGAGGTGGCAGCTGTGCTGGAAGAGGACTTCCTGGAGCGAGGGGTTCGTCTCGTGATCGGGGCTCGCGCCGAGAAGATCGATATCGAGGGCGAGAGCGTGTCGGTGTTCTGTGATGATGGCCGGGTGATCACAGGATCGCACGCGCTGTTGGCGGTCGGATCCGTCCCACTGAGTGTTGGATTGGGCCTGGAGGAAGCCGGGATCGTCACCGAAGGCGGGTTCATCCAGGTCGACGAGTACCAGAGGACCTCCGTGCCCCACATCTACGCCGCCGGTGACGTGACCGGTCAGATGCCTCTCAGCTCGGTCGCATCGATGCAGGGGAGGAAGATCGCCCATCACGCTCTTGGTCTTCCGGTGACCCCCCTCGACTACTCGAAGGTCGCCGAGGCGATCTTCACCGAGCCCGAGATCGCATCGGTCGGCCTGGTCGATGTCGACGCAGCGGCTCAGGGCCGCAAGGTGCGGACGATGAAGGTCCCGTTCGCCGCAAACGCTCGATCGGTCCTCCAGCATTTCACCAGAGGCTTCGTCAAGTTGACCTCTGATCCGGCAACGGGTGTCGTGCTGGGAGGGACGATCGTCGGTCACCGGGCCTCAGAATTGATCGGGGTCTTGACCCTGGCGGTTCAAGCGGAGGTCACTGTCGACACGCTGGTGGAGACGATGATGGCTCACCCGACGATGACCGAGGCGATCAGCGACGCGGCTGAATGAATCACTTGATGATTGCGACGACCTGACCCGACGCGACTGTGTCCCCCGCCTGAACCCGGAGGTCGACGACTTCTCCGCTGTTCGGTGCGCGTACCTCGTTTTCCATCTTCATCGCCTCGAGGACACAGATCGGGTCGCCTTCTTTGACCTTGGCCCCTGCCGCGACATGGACCTTGACGATCGTCCCCTGCATCGGCGCGGTGACCATGCCATCGGACGTCACCGACGGGCCCGAGACCGACAACCTGGGTGGCCGGCGCCGGATCGAGGAACCGGCCGATGCCGGTTCCGGAGCCCAGTAGCTGACCGAGAAGCGGCGCCCCCCGATCTCAACCGTGATGTCGCGCCGAGCGAGATCCTCCTCGGCGGGCAGGACCGGCGGAGCGTCGGGAGCAGCCGGGCCCAGATCGACGCTCTCCTCCATCCACCTGGTGTGGTGTTCGCCTTTGATGAAGTCGGGATGAGCGAGGACAGCGAGATGGGCGGGGATGGTCGAGGCCACGCCTTCGATTCGAAACTCTTCGAGGGCTCGCTTGCCCCGGCTGATCGCCGTGGCTCGGTCTGGCCCCCACACCACCAACTTGGCCATGAGGTTGTCGTAATACCGGGAGACGTTGCTTCCCGTCCTGATACAAGAGTCCACCCTGACTCCAAACCCGGACGGCTCCTGCCACTCGACCACCTGCCCCGGAGTGGGGAGGAAGCCGTTGTGGGGATCTTCGGCATTGATCCGAAACTCGATTGCGTGGCCCTTTGGCTCGATGCTCTCCACGGTGAGCTCCTCACCGGCGGCGATACGCAGCTGCCACTCCACCAGGTCGAGGCCGGTCACCATCTCGGTGACGGTGTGCTCGACCTGGAGCCGCGTGTTCATCTCGAGGAAGTAGAACTCACCCTGCGGATCGACCAGGAACTCGACCGTGCCCGCGTTCACGTATCCGCAGGACTTGGCCGCGGCGAGCGCCGCCCTTCCCAGGGCGCGCCGCTGCTTGACATTGAACCCGGGGGAGGGCGTCTCTTCGATGAGCTTCTGATGGCGTCTTTGCACCGAGCAGTCGCGCTCGCCGAGGAACAGCCCGCGGCCGTGGCTGTCGAATAGCACCTGTGCCTCGACGTGCCGGGGCTTCTCGAGGTACTTCTCTATGTAGACCTCCGGGTTGCCGAAGTAGGCGTCTGCCTCGCGCCTCGCCCCTTCGAAAGCCCCCACGAGATCATCGGGCCCCCGCACCACCCTCAGGCCCTTGCCGCCCCCTCCATGTGCTGCCTTGATCGCCAGCGGATAGCCGAATCGCTTGGCCAGTTCATCGATCTCCTCCACCGATGTGACGGGATTCGTGATGCCCGGGACCGTGGGGACTCCTGACTTCTCCGCGTTTCGACGTGACGTGATCTTGTCCGCCATTGCCTCGATCGCATCTGCCGGGGGGCCGACCCAAACGATGCCCGCATTCACGACGGCCCGGGCAAACGAGGCGTTCTCGGAGAGGAACCCATACCCGGGGTGGACCGCATCGGCGCCCGCCTCGTGAGCGATCTGGAGGAGCTTCTGCTGGTTGAGGTAACTCTCGGCCGCTGGAGCAGGCCCGGCGTTCCAGGCCTCGTCGGCTATCTCCACGTGGCGGGCGTCGCGGTCGAGCTCGGAGTAGATGGCGATGGTGCGAAGGCCCATCTCGCGAGCTGTCCGGATCACCCGCACAGCGATCTCGCCGCGGTTGGCGACGAGGAGGGACTTCATCATTGAGGGCCGTTTCCGTGCTTCTTGGGTGGAAGTGTCTCTCGTTTTGTCCGGAGGATGTCGAAGGCTCGGATCAGCTTGTACCTGGTCTCCCTCGGCTCGATCACTTCGTCTACCAGTCCGAGCTCGGCAGCCACGTATGGGTTGTTGAACCTCTCCTCGTAGTCGGTGATCAGGTCCGACCTGGCCTTGTCGGGCTCAGCGGCTGCCGAGATCTCGCGACGGTGGATGATGTTGACGGCTCCCTGGGCACCCATCACTGCGATCTCGGCCGACGGCCAGGCGAAGACGAGATCGGCACGGATTCCACGGGCGTTCATCACCAGATACGCCCCGCCATATGCCTTGCGTGTGATGACACTGATTCGAGGCACCGTGGCCTCGCAATACGCATAGAGCAGCTTCGCCCCGTGACGGATGATCCCGTTGTGCTCCTGATCCACGCCCGGTAGAAACCCGGGCACGTCGACGAACGTGAGCAGCGGGATGTTGAAGGCATCACAGAACCGGACGAATCGGGCCGCCTTGTCCGAGGCGGTGATGTCGAGGGTACCGGCGAGCACCGCAGGCTGGTTGGCGATGACACCCACCGCGTGGCCGTCCAAGCGGCCGAACCCGGTGACGATGTTCTTCGCCCAATGCTCGTGCACCTCGAAGAACTCTCCGGCGTCGAGGACGGTCCCGATGATCTCGACCATGTCGTAGGGCTGGTTGGACGAATCGGGGATGATCAGATCCAAAGAGTCGTCGACACGGTCGGCGCGGTCGGTGGGGGCGAAGTACGGAGCGAGCTCCATGTTGTTCCTGGGCAGAAATGACATGAGATACCTGACCGCCTCGAGGGCATCGACCCCCGAGGGGTACACGAAGTGGGTCACACCCGACTTGGAGGCATGGGTGGCGGCACCCCCGAGCTCTTCCATGGTCACTTCCTCCCCGGTGACCGCCTTGATCACGTCCGGGCCGGTAATGAACATGTGACTCGACTGGTCCACCTGGAAGACGAAATCGGTCAGGGCAGGCGAGTAGACCGCGCCTCCGGCACATGGGCCCATGATCACGGACACCTGCGGGATCACGCCTGATGCCCTGACATTCCTCTCGAAGATGCGTCCGTAGCCGTCCAGCGAGGCGATGCCCTCCTGGATCCTGGCTCCACCGGAGTCCTTCAGGCCGATGACCGGTGTCCCGGTTTCCAGCGCCATGTCGAGGACCTTGCAGATCTTGTCGGCGACGACCTTGCTCAGGCTTCCTCCATACACGGTGAAATCCTCGGCGAAAACGAACACCGGCCGCCCCTCGATCGTGCCGTGACCCGTGACGACTGCGTCACCGAGAGGTCGTTTGTCCTCGATCCCGAAACCAGAGGATTGATGCCGAACGAATTGGTCTATTTCCTGGAATGAGCCCTTGTCGAGAAGTACCTCGAGACGCTCCCGGGCAGTGAGCTTGCCCTGCTCGTGCTGGCGCGCGACCGCACGCTGACTACCGGCGTGCAGCGCTTCCTCGCGAAGTTCTCTGAGTCGCTCGATTCGCGCCTCGGTCCCCAAGACTCCTCCGTAACCTCACACGATAAGACTCGTCAGGAGACGAGATGGCTACACCCTATTTGCAATTCAGGCGAGAAGAAGTCTCTTCCACCCAAGACGAGGCCAGGCTCATGCTTGGTGCGCTCCCGGTGGTGGTGATGGCACGAGGCCAGACAGCCGGTCGGGGACGGTCCGGATCCTCATGGATCACCGCCCCCCGCGCGGTCGCTGTATCCGCCGCTTTCGAGGTGGCGGTCGACGATGACCGGCCGTTCTCAATCATGGCCGGCGTCGCATGTTTGCGCGCCGTCGACGCGGTCTCGCTGAAGTGGCCCAACGACATCCTCCTCGGCGACCGGAAGGTGGGTGGAATCCTGGTCGAGCGATCGGGGCAAGAGGTCGTCGCCGGAATGGGACTCAACCTGTGGTGGCCTGGCGCGCCCGACGGGATGGGGGCCGTCGGCGAGGAGGATCCGGGCGAGGGGGCGCAAGCCGAATTCGGCGGGCTGTGGGCAGCCGAATTCCTACACCTGGTCAGCCGGGAGGGCTGGCCCAAGGAAGAATATGTCGCCCGGTGTGCCACCGTCGGCCGGCAGATCACATGGGAGCCCGACGGTGCGGGGTTCGCAGTCGACGTGTCCGATGACGGTGCGCTCGTCGTTGAGCAGGCGGGGACCCGCCGATCGATCGTCGCCGGTGCCATCCGGCACCTCCGCGGCTAGCCCAGGTCGATCTCTTCCGCCCGTGGCAAGGCCGCCTTGAAGAACTCGATGATCCTCGCACCGGCATCGGAGGCGGCGTCGGGGTGGTAGAGCTCGGCATCGATGTCGAGAAAGCCGTGGCCGGCGCCCTCGTACAGAATCCATTGCCCATGGTCGTTACGTCGCTGGGCTTCATCCACGGTGGCCACTGCGATCAACTCGTCCGCGGTGCCGTACAGACCGAGCACTGGCACCGGCAGATGCTCGAGATAGGCGGCGACCGGGAACTCCCGGTCCTCGTCGCCGGTCAGTGGCGCGTAGGCGACAGCGAGGGCTCGGACCCATGGCCGGGTCGCGGCCACCATGATCCCAAACCGCCCGCCCACGTCGACCCCGAGTATCCCGACGCCTCCGCTCACTGCCCAGTCGACGTCGCCAGACATGACGAACTCGTGTGCCTCGTCGAGGTCGGTCAATGCTCGGGAGTCGGCGAGGTCGTGATATGCCGCGAGCGGGTCACCGGCCTGGCGGTAGAAGTTTGGTGCGATTGCGACCACACCCGATCGAGCGAACGCTCGGCACATGTCCTTCTCGAAGCCGGTCAGGCCATCGAGCGTCGGCAGGACGAACACGACCGGGAACTTCCCGGCTGCGTCGGGCCTGGCGAGGTATGCGGTGCGGAGGGCAGATCCAATTGGTATCGGCCAAGCCCCGTACATGATCGAATGGGTGCCCTCGTGGGGAAGGACGGCCAATTTGTGGGAACCTCCGTCGACGGACCGGCGGCAGGTTAGCTCCGTGTCGCCCGCCCCTCACCCGAACAAAGGCGAACCTCCGGCTTCACAGTTAATTCGGGAACCGGGCCTAGCCTGCTGACGTCCGACCGACCACATGTCCTCTCCTTCTCCCACAGTCGCGCCCCGCCGCGGGCTGCCCAGATGGCTCAAAGTCACCATCATCACCGTCTTGGTGCTGGCCAACCTGGTCGCGCTCGGGATGTTCTGGGCTCTGCGCACCGGTCAGGATGTCCTGGCCAAGGCCACCAAGGATGAGGAAGTTGTCGACGAGCTCGTCGAGCCCTCCGGGGAAGGGCTCGTGTTCCTCCTGGTGGGAAGCGACTCGAGGGAAGGGCTGGATGACCTGACCAATTTCGGCAGCGCGGGTGGACGCCGAGGCGATGTGATCATGCTCGTTCGCCTGGATCAGTCCGGCGGGGCGAAGATGCTCAGCATCCCTCGAGATCTGTGGGTCGATATCCCGGGCCAAGGTATGGACAAGATCAACGCCGCCTACGCATACGGCGGACCGAGCTTGATGGTCCAAACGATCAGAGAGAACCTCGGGATCGAGGTCAACCACTATGTCGAGGTGGGCTTTCTCGGGTTCATCGAGATGGTCGATGAGCTCGGCGGCATCGAGCTGACCTTCCCGTACCCGGCGCGGGACGTCTCATCCGGTCTGGACGTGGAGGCCGGCACGCAGACGGTCAATGGCGAGACGGCCCTGGCCTACGCGCGGTCCAGGAAGTACCAGGAGAACCAGGGCGGGTCATGGGTGAGCGTGGATGCAACCGACATAGGTCGCACCCAGCGGCAGCAGGAAGTGGTCAGAGCGATCCTCGCCGAGTTGAAGAGCCCGGCATCGGTCACAGAGGCGGGACAGATCGCCGGGTCACTGGCGCAGCACATGACCATCGACGCAACCCTGGCAGCATCGTCGGTCGCCTCGCTGGCCTGGGACTTTCGGGGACTGCTCACCGGCGACATCGAAGGTCAGACCCTGCCGGTCTACGGAGACAGTGTCGGTGGGGCCTCCGTCGTCCGCGCCGACGAGCCGGAGGCAACGGAGATGATCGATGACTTCGTTGCCGGTCTGAGCACTGCCTCCGCTCCGATCCGCGTCCAGGTGCTCAACGGCAACGGCGTCAGCGGCGCGGCGGCGGAGATGTCGCTGAAGCTGGAGGATGCCGGATTCGAGATCGTCGCGGTCGGAGACGCCTCGACGAAGGACTATGACACGACGACGGTCGTGGCTCCCGAGGGGAGCCTTGTCGGCGAGCAGATAGTCGCAGAGCTCGGTTTCGGTGTAGTCGAGTTCGATGAAGTCGATAACGATTACGACGCAATCGTGATCGTCGGCGCCGACGCGGGCTGACGCAGGATCGTCGCTATCTACCATGAAGCGCCAATGGACATAGCAATCATCGGAGCGGGCTACGTGGGTCTTGTGACGGGGGCGGGGCTCGCCGGCCTTGGCCATCGGGTACGGCTGGGTGAGGCCAATGAGGAGAGGGTCGAGCTGCTGCGCAACGGGGGAGTCCCGATCTACGAGGAAGGGCTGCCCGAGCTTCTCGCCGAGACAGCTGAGAGCGGCCTCCTCAGCTTCCACGGCTCGAACAAGGAAGCGGTTTCGGGCGCGGCTCTGGTCTTCCTTGCCCTGCCTACTCCCGAGGCCGAGGACGGGCGGGCTGATCTCCGCTTCGTCCACGCGGTGATCGACGAGCTGGCCAATGAAGTGACTGATGGCACGATCTTCGTGGTGAAGTCCACGGTTCCCCCGGGAACGGTGGCTGCGCTCAGGAAGCGGCTGGCGGACAATGGCAGCCCGGCGAGGATCGTGTCCCATCCCGAGTTCCTCCGGGAGGGAAAGGCCGTTCATGACTTCGTCCATCCCGACCGGGTCGTGGTCGGAGCCTGGGACGAGGCAGATGCCAGGGTTGTGGCCGACCTGTACCGAGATCTCGAGACCCAAGTGGTCATCACGGACCCAACCTCTGCCGAGATGATCAAGTACGCCTCCAACGCCTACCTGGCCGCGCGTCTGACCTTTGTGAACACTCTCGCCAATGTGTGCGAGGCCGTCGGTGCCGACATACTCGATGTCGTGCAGGGTCTCGGCATGGACCATCGCATCGGTCCCCACTTCCTGCAGCCCGGCCCGGGTTACGGCGGATCCTGCTTCCCCAAGGACACTTCGGCCCTGATCGCGGTGGCAGAGGATGCGGGTTATGACTTCCAGCTGCTTCGTGCGGTGATCGAGGCCGACGAAGAGCAGAGACGTCGCGTCGCCGACAAGGTGCGGCAGGCTGCCGGAGGTGGGCTGCGGGGCCGGCGCGTTGGCATGTGGGGTGTCGCCTTCAAGGCAGGCACCGACGATGTCAGGGAGTCGCCGGCGGTGCGGATCGCTGCGTTGCTCCAGGCGGATGGCGCAGAAGTCGTCGCCTATGACCCCGAGGCATCCACCGATCTGCTCACCATGGCACCGGACCCGATTGCGGCCGCCACCGATGCCGATGTCCTGCTCATCGCGACCGAATGGCCCGAGTTCGGAGCCATCGACATGGGCTCGGTCCGGAAGGTGATGCGCGGTCACCGGGTGGTGGATGCCCGTAATCTCCTCGACCCGAAGGCGGTGCGTGCCGTCGGGCTCGACTACTGGGGTCTGGGGCGCCCCGGGGCCTGACCGGTCTGGTCCGGCCGAGCGGCGTCTGTTTGCCCGACGTGTGAGGATGGCGAAGGCTTCCCGATGGAGCCCTGCCCTGACCCGAAAGGCGAGGTCCGCCGGCAATAGACCGGCACGGACCTAACGGAAGAGATCCTCGTCAGGCGATCTGACCAGGTCGCGTCCCCGCCCTTCGCCCCGAGGGCCGTCATAACCACGTACCAGTGCGGCCGGTATCCCGCTGGACTTCCCCATCACCAGGTCGGCGGCCGAGGCCAGCTCGTCGGCGACTGCGATCTCGGTGACTTCGAGCTCACGTCCCATCCAATCGGTTGAGCCTTTCAGGTCCAAGACCGCCTCCAGGCCCGACACACCGATGGCGATGTCGGTCAAGCCCCGTCGCCAAGGACGGCCGAAGGTGTCGCTGATGATGACGGGAAGATCGACGCCGAAGCTGCGCTGAAGCCGGATTCGAATCCGATGCGCCGAACGATCGGGATCCTCGGGGAGGAGGATCATCGTGCCCCCGACGGCATTGGATCTGTCGACTCCGGCGTTGGCGCAGATGAACCCGTGTTTGGTCTCGGCGATGACCAGATTCCCGCGTCGTCTGACAATGGCCACGGCCTCGGTCTCGACCAATGCCCGTTTGAATGCCTCCTCGTCCCCCTCGACTGTGACCACCCTGCCTTCCGCCTTGGAGATGATCTTGTGTGTGACCACCAGCACGTCCCCTGCCTCTGGTTGCAACGGCTGGAGGGCCGGCTCCAGGATGTCGGTCACCTCGTCACCTGGTTTCACCAAGCCGATCCCGAGCAGCGGGAAGATCTCGAGGGTCACAGGCCCAGTATCCCCAGCGCGAGGCGCTCGGCCTCGACCCGCCCCGGGATCAGCGTGTCCATTGCGACCACAGACACGCCGTCGCGCATCCCTGCCTCGCTGGAGTCGGCGGTGTCCACCACCAGGTGCTGGATGAGCCCGCGATAGCTGGCGAGTACTGCCGTGGTCCCCGTTCCGAGCCCCAGGTCGGACATCACGGCCTCCGCCGGGCCTCTAACGGCCCTACCGCCGATCAGTGGGCTAACCGCCACGACGCGCGAGTGCTCCCGGACGATGCTCTCGATCGGACTGATGGCGAGTATGGGCCATACGGACAGAGGAGGATTGGACGGGGCGATCAAGACGATGTCGGCCGACGCGATCGCCTCGATGACCCCCGGGGCGGGCACGGCCGACGCGGCACCCTCGTACTCGAGACGCGCGACGTGATCGCGGTGCCGACGGTCGACGAAATAGGACTGAAAGCTGAGGACGAGCCCGTCGGTGGTGGTCACCACGGTGCGGACCCGGTCATCGGTCGCGGGGAGGACCCTGGCTGCGATGTCGAAACGGGCCCGCACCGTGTCGGTGATCGCACTCAACGAGTCACCCATGCCCAAACGTTCGGTCCGGTAGATCTTCAAGGCAAGATCGAGGTCGCCGAGCTGGAAGCTGTTGTTCATGCCGAACCTGGCCAGTTCGGTGTTGGTGACGAAGGAGTCACCAGCCCTGCCCCATCCGTGTGGCCCCTCCATCCCGGCCAGCGTGTAGATCACCGTGTCCAGATCCGGGCTCACGTACAGACCATGTGTTGGCAAGTCGTCAGCGACGTTCACGACGACTGTCAGGTCGATGCCATCGATCGCAGACAGCCCGAGCGCCATCCGCGCCCCGCCAACGCCGCCGGACAGCTCTACGACCTTCATCCGCTCCCTCGATATTGCTCAGCGATGCGGTCCGGTTCACAATGTCCTCCCGCATGACCAATGCCCCAGCTCCGCAGGTCGCGGAGGAATCGATACCTGATGCGCCGCCGGATGCGCCTCGCATCAAGGTGATTGTCACCCTGGTGGAGGGCGCCGACCTGGGCGCCGCGCTCGCCACGGTAGACCGGCAAGTCTATGGCGCGATCCGCGAGGTGGTCGTTGTCTCGGAGAGCGGGGTCGACGTCCCATCCGGAGTGGTCTTGACCCCATCGCTCGAGGAGGCCATCGCCGGCGCCGGAGCGGAGGTCGAATACCTGTGGATACTCCATTCCGACGCTCGACCACGGCCCGACGCTCTCTCCGCCCTCGTCTCAGAAGTCGAGCGCAACGAGGCATCGCTTGGCGGGTCCAAGCTGCTCCTTGCCGGCACCCCCGACGAATTGGAGTCGATCGGGAGCGCCACCGATGTGTTCGGCGACCCCTATTCGGGCCTCGATGAGGGCGAGATCGATCTTCAGCAGTACGACGTCGTCCGTGAAGTGGCCTTTGTGTCATCGGTGTCGATGCTGGTGCGTCGCGATCTTGCCCAGGGCCTGCGAGGTCTCGACGACCTGATGGAGCCGGGGGCTGCAGGTCTCGACTTCTCACAGAGAGTCAGGCTCGCCGGAGGGAGGGTCATCTCGGTGCCCTCATCGGAGGTTTATCACCAGGCGCGATGCGAGGAGAGAGGGCGAGGCTGGAGAGAGGAGGCCGGACGGCTGAGGGCGATGCTCAAGGCTTACCGGCTCATAACGCTGTTGTGGGTCATCCCGTTCAAGATCCTCGTCTCCTTGATCGACTCGGTGGCGAATCTCCTCCTGCTCCGTTGGCGGCCCGCTGCGCACCATGCCGCTACCTGGATTTGGAACATCTGGCATCTACCGTCCACGATCTCCGCCCGTAGGCGATTCCGCCCGGTTCGGGCCCACGGCGACGAAGAGCTGTTCAGGTTCCAGGCCAGGGGCTCGGTGATGCTCCGGGAGGTGGGATCGGAGATCACCGACCGAATCCTCTCCGTGTTCGACGACGACCAGGCTCTGGCTCGTGGGACGAGACGTGTGTGGGCGAGCCCCGGGATCTGGGGTGCGGTGCTCGCGGCCGCTGTAGTCATAATCGGCTCGTGGTCACTGTTGTTCTCGGGTGTGCCGAACGTCGGTTTCAGCTTTCCGTTCGAGGCGCCTTCCGTCGCCTCCGAGCGGTTCTTCGCCGGTTGGAACGATGCCGGGCTCGGATCTCCGGACGCGGTGCACCCGTCGGTCGGGTTCACCGCACTCATCTCGACGCTCTGGTTCGGGTTCGAAGGCGCGGCACGGACCGTCGTCACGGTTCTGTTCGCTGTGCTCGCAGTCCTGGGGATGGGGAGGCTTGCTGGACGGCTCGGATTCCGGGGACCGGGCCGGTACCTTTCCGGGCTGGTCCTTCTCGCCGGCCCCGGAACGGCTCTCGTCGTCGGCTCGGGCTCGTGGCTGGCGCTCGCGGCCGCAGGATTGCTGCCGTGGACGGTGAGGTCGATCTTCCTGCATCCGACCGACCGGGCGCGGAGCTGGCTGAGCCACATTGGGTGGGTCCTCGTGTGGGCTCTCTTGCTGACGGCTGTCGCGCCGGTGCTGGGAGCGGTTCCGCTTGCCGTGGCCATCTTGTGGAGGATCGTCGGCGGAAGTAGATCCTCACTTCGGTTGGCTGTCGTCAGTCTCCTCGCCGGAGCGGTCGCTGTCGGATTCGTATACGACGATCGGGGCTGGCTGGTCGATTTCGATCGTCGGCTCGGCCTAGCAGTCACCGGGTGGTGGCCGATCCTCATCGCTGCAGCAGCGCTCCCATTGACGCTGATCGAGGGGCGAGTGCGGCGGCTTGGGTTCTTTGGGGCGGTTCTGGGGTTTTCGGGGCTCATCCTGGCTCGCATTCCCTACGGCGGGCCCGGCGTGGAAGAGGCGGCCCTGTTGCTCGCCTCGTTTGGGGCGGCCATCGTCGTGGCGGCCGCCCTCGATCACCTCAGCATCGAGCCTCGTCGTCTCCTCAGCGCCTTGAGCGCCGTGGCCATCCTGGCATTGTCGATTGGAGGGTTGCTGAACGGGCGGTTGGGGCTGCCCGATGGTGACATCAACGACAGTCTGGGTTTCGCCAACACCCTGGCCGGCGAGGCAGGGCCGGGAAGGGTCCTCGTCATCTCGGTTGATCGCGACTTGATACCGGGGGAGGCGCGGCCCGGGCCCGGATTCTGGTACCGGACACTGGATGGGACCGGCACCACGATCGACGAGGCCTGGTTGCCAACGGCACGAACAGGTGATGATCTTCTGGACGAGACCATAGGTCGGATCGCGACAGGTGCCGAGCTTCGTCCGGGCAGGCTGCTCTCTCAGTTCGCCATCCATTGGGTGGTGGTCGCCGGCCCGGAGT
>JBFYOJ010000122.1:0-2607 GCA_041303885.1 Acidimicrobiia bacterium
CCGGTACTGCGATACCCTGGGCTACGACGATCCTTTCACGATATACGAAAGGATAAAGGTCCTCGCCGAGGAGGTCGGTGTCGATATCGAACTTCACTGCCACAACGACCTCGGCATGGCCGTGGCGTGCTCGGTGGCCGGGGCCGCGGCGGCGGTCGATGGCGGGGTCGACGCCTACATCAACACAACCGTCAACGGCATCGGGGAGAGGGCCGGCAACGCCGACCTCATCTCCTGCCTGCTGGCCCTGAAGAAGTCAAGCGGGCTCGAAGGGCGCTATCGGCTCGATCCCGAGCTCGACCTGACGCAGTCGTGGAGGCTCGCCAAGTACGCTTCGTATGCTTTCGGGGTGCCCATCCCGATTAACCAGGTAGGGGTCGGTCGCAACGCTTTCGCGCATGAGTCCGGCATACACGCGGACGGCGCCCTGAAGGACAGGCGCAACTACGAGCTCTACGACTGCGAGGAACTCGGCCGCGGCGACCCGGAGATAGTCGAGACCGGGCGGATGATAACCACCGGCGCATACGGCGGCATCAAGGGTTTCCGCAACGTCTACGACAGGCTCGAGATAGAGTTCAAGTCCGACGAGAACGCGAGGGAGATCCTGGACCTCGTCAGGCTCGCGAACGTTACGACCGGCAAACCGCTGACCGAGGACGAGCTGAAGTTCATCGCCAAGTACCCCGAGCAGGCCAGGAAGATACTGACCCTGTCGATATACCAGGAGCCTGAACTGAAGGAGCACCGCACCGAGGTCATCAGGCACGTCGGCTTCCCGTGGGACAGGAGGTCCGGTGACCAGGAGAACGACAGGGCCGAGGCCGGGGCGGAATAGGGAAGCTAAATGGTCGGCATCCTCACCGGGGCAGAGCTGTAAGGAGGTTCACTTGAAGGTCAGCGACAACGTCTGGGAACTCGTCAAGAGGCGGAAACCCACCGAGGGGTTTCTCGCGACAGCTGACGCGGACGGGAACCCCGAGGTCGCCTGCACCAGCTCGCTCGAGTTGTCGGACACCGAGACCATGACGATGCTCATCGGTGAAAGCACAACGCTGTCCAACCTGAAGGCCAATCCGCGCGCCGTCTTCGTGGTCGCCAGCGGAGAGACTTCCGAGGAAGCGGACGGTTGTCGTATCGATCTCGCCGTAAAGGAGATCGTCGAGGAAGGTCCGGTCATAGAGAAAGGCCGCCAGATAATGGCGGCTGCGGCAGGTCCTGAGATGGCCGACACGGTCGCCGCTTTCGTGTCGTTCTCCGTCGAGGGCGTGCGGCCTCTCTTCGACGCGTGACCGGGCCGGTCATGGTTATTTTTTACATAAGATTGGGCCATCAGAAGTAAACGCGGCATACAATCCGACCCGTTCCTTAGCAGATGACCATCCGGGCAAGCACAGCGGCAAGGAGGGGAAATGGCCGGAGAAGAGATATGCTGGATGACCGCACTCGAACTTCTCGAAGCGTACCGGAGCAAGGACCTTTCACCCGTTGAGGCCACGCGCGCCGTCCTCGACCGCATAGAAGAGGTCAACCCCAGGCTCAACGCCATCGTGACCATCACCGCGGAGACCGCCATGGAGCAGGCCCGCCGGTCAGAGGAGGCCTATCAACGCGGGGAAGCGCGGGTGCTCGAGGGTGTGCCGGTGACCATCAAGGACCTGATCGTCACGGCGGGCGTACGTACAACGTTCGGGTCGAAGTTGTATGAGGACTACGTGCCGGAGAAAGACGCAGTGCTCGTCGAGAGGCTGAAGGACGCAGGCACGGTTATCCTCGGCAAGACGAACGTGCCGGAGTTCGGGCTGGTTGCCGTGACGGACAACCTCCTGTTCGGACCGTCCCGCAACCCGTGGGACCCGAACAAGACCACCGGAGGCTCGAGCGGCGGGGCGGCCGGCGCACTCGCGGCGGGGATGGGGTCGCTGGCCGTGGGCAACGATGGGGGTGGGTCCATCCGGGTGCCGTCGAGCCTCTGCGGCGTCTTCGGGCTCAAGCCCCAGTTCGGGCGGATTCCCAGCTGGGGAAAGCCGTACCACGGCTGGGAGATGATGAACGCCGAGGGCCCCATGACCAGGTCGGTCGCCGATGCAGCACTCATGATGGACGTGATGTCCGGCCCCGATCCCAGGGACCGCTCTTCCCTCCCGCCCCCCGGTGTGAGTTATATAGATTCCATCAAGGACGGGATCAGGGGACTGAAGGTGGCCTACACTTCGGACCTCGCGATGCAGGCGGTCGAACCGGAGGTTATCGAGATAACGGGAAAGGCAGCCGCGGTGCTGGAAGGGCTGGGGTGTGACGTCGAACAGGCGGATCCCGGCATCCCCGACATGTCGGGCGACCTGGTCGTCGTGGTGGTCCTCGAGACGGCGACGGCACACGAGGAAGACCTCGAGCGGGCTAAGGAGGCGATGTACCCGCTGTACAGGCCTTTCCTGGAACTGCCGGCCGTTTTCTCGTCGCTGGACTACACACGGGTGTTCTATCACCGCGAGGACCTGTGGGCGAAGCTGTGGCCGTTCTTCGAGAAGTACGACCTGCTCGTAACGCCGACCACGCCGTGTCCCGCGTTCGACATCAAGGAAGGCGGGATGCTGGCGCCGGAGT
>JBFYOJ010000123.1:0-4514 GCA_041303885.1 Acidimicrobiia bacterium
AACCGAGCGTCGTCGTCTTCCCGGATGGGTCGACATGGCCTGCGCCGAAGTCGAACGGGTTGGCCCTGGTCTGCCCGTCCTCCTTGCGGACGTCCTGTCGGGCGCTCGTCATCAACGCAGACTTGGCCATGGCTGCCGACCAATCGGGATGCGCCTGCTTGAGCAGGGCGAACAAGCCGGCCACATGCGGGCTCGACATCGAGGTCCCGGAGATGGACTGGAACAGTTGCCCTGGTGCACCCAGGATCGGGGTCGGGGTGTTCCCGGCCATGATGTTGACCCCCGGGGCGGTCACGTCGGGCTTGATCAGATCGGCGAAGAAGTTGGGCCCTCTCGAGGAGAAGTCGGCCATCTTGTTGCCCTTCTGCTTCTGCTGTTTCCCGGCCGTGATCTCCACGGTGGCCTCGTCGCCCTTCTCGGCGATGTAGGCCTTGAGGGCCAGCCCGTCACTGTTGGTCACGAGCGCCGATGGCACGTAGTGGTTGTCGGTGACCAGGGCCTGAATGTCGTTGACGTTGTACTGGACCATCCCGACACCACCCTGTTCTGAAACGGCCAGGCTCTTCTCGACCCGGGCGACACCGCCGCGGAGACAGAGCACGACCGCGCCGGTGACGGCGGGGGTGAAGGTGACATTCGGGTCACACAACTCGTTGCCATGATCGGCGGCGTCCACGAACGGGAACTGGCCTCCCGTCCCGGGTGTGATCGAGGCGCCCTGGTAGATGCCTTTGTCCTTCTGCGACCAATGCGACCACCGGCTCTTCCATTTGGTGGAGTCACCGGTCTTGATCTGGGCCAGGTAGGTCTTCGCCTGCTCGCTGGCGCCAACCGAGGTGAGCCAGGGCACATGAGCCGGGCTGCCCACGGTCTCGGCGCCAGGCCCGCTGTTGCCGGCCGAAGTGGCGACGAAGACGCCGGCGTCGGCGGCGACAAGGAAGGCGAGATCATCGGCGCTGACTGCACCGGCGCCACCGCCGACCGAGTAGTTGATCACGTCGACACCGTCGGCGACTGCCTGATCGATGGCAGCGGCCAGGTCGGAGGTGAACCCGCCGAGCTCACCGAGACCCTTGTAGGCGATGACATGGGCCCGTGGGGCGATCCCGGAAACGGTCCCACGAGGGATCCCGAAGATCGACGCGGCCACCCCGGCGTTTCCGGCAGCGGTCGAGGCGGTGTGGGTGCCGTGACCGTCGTCGTCACGGGCAGAGTCATACTCGTGGGGCTCGGCTCCGATGATCGCCCGGTAGGTGTCCAGCATCTGGTAGGCGCCGACCAGCTTGCCGTTGCAGGTGAAGGGGACGTCGCTCGCATTGTGTGCCGTGTTGCCGAACTCACAAGGCAAACCGGGGAGAGGGTTGGTGTAACTCCCGTCGTCGGCGAAGCTCGGGTGCTCCGGCCAGACCCCGGTATCGATGACGCCGACGACCACGCCCTCACCGTCGTAGCCACTGGCGTAGGCACCACCGCGGTCGGTGAGCCCGAGGAACCTGGGGCTGGAGCTGGTGGTCTTGTGTTGCAGTTCATCGGGGAGGACGAGGGCGACACCTGAGCTGCTCGCCACCTTGATGGCCTGGGCATGTGACAGGGTGGCCGAGAAGCCATTCAGTGCATTGACGTAGTCGTTGACCTTCTCGTCGGTGCTGACCCCGGCCTCTGCAAGTGCCTCGTCATGGCTCTCCTCGAGGACTTCGGCCTGTTGCTCGGCCTCATTGCCTTCGAGGTTCTCCGCACCCACGGTTGCAACCAGTGGGTCGGCCTCCATGACCACGATGTAGCTGTTGAACTCGCTGCGCTCCGGCTCGGGCGCCGGGTTCGGGTCGTCGTCGGCGCCGATCGCCGGGACGGCGGACGTCACTGCTGTGGCCAGGACGGCCACGACGATGAGAAGCTTCCTCCTCACTTGTCCTCCTACTTGTCGGGCCTCCACGACCGACCGCAAGAGGTCGGGCCACCACACTTCTTCGGACCATACACCACTGTCCGTGGCGATGTCACGCCGACGAGAACCTGTTCACTATCGCGCCGGCCTGAATACCATCTGCGGATGAACAACTTGAAGACGGTCGCCCTGCTCGCCTTCATGACCACGTTGTTGTGGCTGGTGGCCTATGCCCTGTTCCCGAACGGCGGGTTCATCATCGGCTTCGCCATCGCCGTTGGCTTCAACCTTCTCGCCTACTTCTTCTCCGACAAGCTCGCCCTGGCCGCCAGCCGTGCCCGGCCGGTCACGGAGGAGGAGTTGCCCCAGGTCTACGCCATCGTTCGGCGTCTGGCACTGCAGAAGAACATGCCCGAGCCGCGCATCTACATCATCGACTCGGCTCAACCCAACGCCTTCGCCACCGGCCGATCACCGAAGAAGGCAGCGGTCGCGGTCACCACCGGGATCCTCGAGCTACTCACGGTTGACGAGTTGGAGGGAGTCCTCGCCCACGAGCTGGCCCATGTCAGCAACCGGGACATCCTGATCAGCTCGATCGCAGCCATGATCGCCGCCGCCCTGACCATGCTGGCCCGCATGGCCTTCTGGTTCGGGGGCGGGGACAACCGGGACAACCCGCTCGGCGCGATCGGGGCGATCCTCGCCCTGATCGTGGCACCGATCGCGGCCATGTTGATCCGGATGGCCATATCGAGAACCCGGGAGTTCCAGGCCGACGAGACCGGCGCCGAGACCACCGGGCGGCCGATGATGCTGGCCAGTGCCCTGGAGAAGATCTCCGCAGGCACCGCTCGCATCCCCATGAACGTCAATCCGGCCACTGCCCAGTTGTTCATCGACAACCCGATGAAAGCGGTCCGGGGTCAGGGGATGATGAAGCTGCTCAGCACCCATCCTCCGACCGAGGAGCGCATCCAGCGTCTCACCGAGATGGCGCAAGGTGTGAGGTAGGACGGGCTTTGGTACAAGGCCTGACGGCCTCTAACATTGCGCATCCCGAACCGAGCGTCTTTCGGCGTGCGGTCTCGGCGTGCCGGGATGCCCGAGCGGCCAAAGGGAGCAGACTGTAAATCTGCCGGCTTACGCCTACGGAGGTTCAAATCCTTCTCCCGGCACGGGCGCCAGGCGCCTGACAACCCAGCCCCCTTAGCTCAGTCGGTAGAGCGCTTCCATGGTAAGGAAGAGGTCTTCGGTTCAAATCCGGAAGGGGGCTCCGGCGAGCGGCACCGACCGCTGGCCAGACGAGGCGGCGTAGCTCAGTAGGTGAGAGCGCTCGACTCATAATCGAGAGGTCGGCAGTTCGAGTCTGCCCGCCGCTACATCAGGACCGTGGCGTAGGCTGCGGCAGCCGAAAAAACCGAGAAAAGAACAGGAGCCGGACGATGGCGAAGGCGAAGTTTGAGCGTACGAAGCCTCATGTGAATGTGGGGACGATGGGTCATATTGATCATGGGAAGACGACGTTGACGGCTGCGATTACTCGGGTGCTCTCGGAGCGGGTTGGTGGGTCGAATCAGATGTGGTCGTTTGACATGATTGATAAGGCTCCTGAGGAGCGTGAGCGGGGGATCACGATTCAGATTGCTCATGTGGAGTATGAGACGGAGGCTCGTCATTACGCGCATGTGGATATGCCGGGTCATGCGGATTACATCAAGAACATGATTACGGGTGCGGCTCAGGTGGATGGGGCGATTCTGGTGGTTTCTGCGGCTGATGGTCCGATGCCTCAGACCAGGGAGCATGTGTTGTTGGCTCGTCAGGTTGGGGTTCCTTCGATCGTGGTGTTTTTGAACAAGGTGGACATGGTTGATGATGAGGAGCTTTTGGATCTGGTCGAGCTCGAGGTGCGGGATTTGTTGACTGAGTATGAGTTTCCGGGGGATGAGGTTCCGGTGGTGCGGGGTAGCGCGTTGAAGGCGTTGGATGGGGATGTGGCGGCTTCTGATCAGATCATGGAGTTGATGACTGCGGTTGATACTTATGTGCCGGAGCCGGATCGGGATACTGATAAGCCGTTTCTGATGTCGATTGAGGATGTGTTTTCGATCACTGGTCGGGGGACGGTGGTGACTGGTCGGGTGGAGCAGGGGATTTTGAAGGTGAATGAGGAGGTTGAGATCGTGGGGATCCGGCCGACTCATAAGACGGTGGCTACCGGGATTGAGATGTTCCGGAAGTTGTTGGATGAGGGCCGGGCTGGGGACAATGTGGGGGTTTTGTTGCGTGGTGTGGGCAAGGATGATGTGGAGCGGGGTCAGGTGTTGGCCAAGCCGGGGTCGATCACTCCGCATACTGATTTCGAGGCTCAGGTGTATGTGTTGACCAAGGAGGAGGGGGGTCGGCACAACCCGTTCTTTCCGGGGTATCGGCCTCAGTTCTATTTCCGGACTACGGATGTGACCGGGTCGATCCAGTTGCCGGAGGGGACTCAGATGGTGATGCCTGGGGACAATACGGAGATGACGGTGGAGTTGATCAATCCGATCGCGATGGATGAGGGTCTCCGGTTCGCTATCCGTGAGGGTGGCCGGACCGTCGGCGCCGGACGAGTCGTAAAGATCCT
>JBFYOJ010000124.1:0-7058 GCA_041303885.1 Acidimicrobiia bacterium
GGAGTCGGGGGCGGCACGACCGCCCCCTTTCCCCATCTGACATGACTTCCAACGCACCCTTCTACTCAACCCAGGCGCGCCGGGCCTACCTGCGCTCCCAGGAGCATCGATACCGCCGCCGCGAGAAGGGCGGCTTCTCTCTGCGCGACATGGCCCTCGACGTGCAGGGCCACTTCGACCTCGACAAGACCCCCTCCCCGGCGACCATCAAGAACGACTTCGCCTGGCTGGAGATGCGGGTCGGCGTCACCGACCGCACCACCGAGGCCATCGAACTGCTGAAGCCAGAGAACTTCCCCACCTGGCGCAACATGCTGTTCCTCGCCCCCAACGGACGCCCCTACTCGACCCCCCTCCACCAGTTCGCATGGTTCTGGCTCGTCGTGTCCCTCGCCCTGAAGATCGACCTCCCCGAATGGGTCGCAGACTACTTCCAGAAGCACGACGTAGACATCAGCGAATGGGGCTTGGGCGACTGGAAGAACAACCTTGAGCAGTTGATGACCGTCTGGATACTTGCCCCTCCCCGACATGGCAAGACCGACCTGTTCCTCCACGCGATCATCTGGCTCATGTGCCAGAACCCCAACATCCGAATCCTCTGGTGTGGCGGCTCCCTCGACCTCTCCGAGTTGGGCGTCGAATACATCAAGATGGAGTTGGAGTCCAACGAGAAGTTGATCGAATGGTACGGCCCCTTCCAGTCCGCGAACCAGTGGAGCAAGGATGGCCTGGTCGTCGCCGGGCGAACCCAGGTCATCCGGTCCCCCACCCTGAAGCCGGTCGGCAAGGGCAGCACCGTTCTGTCCCGCGACGCCGACATCATCATCGTGGACGACTTCATCGACATCCGTTCCGCAGAGTCCCCGGCGCAGACCGCACGGGACGTGCGCTGGGTCAAGTCCCAGTTGATGACCCGACGCGAACCGTGGACCCCGGTACTCGGCATCGGCTCCCACCAGCCGTCCCCCTACGGCGACGCCTACTCCGAGATGGAGTCGGGGGCGCTCGACACCCCCATCCACTTCGTCAAGATGAAGGCGCACGACCTCTCCAAGTGCCTGCCGGGGGACACCGACGAGCAGCGGCACGGCGTCCATTGTATGCTGTGGGCCGAAGAGCGGCCCTACTGGTTCCTAGAAGAGATGCGCCGCACCCTGGGCGACATCATGTTCATGGTCTGCTTCAACCAGGAGCCGTTGGAGGGGCGCATCCAGACCTTCCGCGAGGTCGTAGTCCGCGCCCGCTACCCCGAACCGACCTACGATCCAATCGCCAAGAGGTACGCCGACCTCGGACCCGGCGACGCGCCGGGCGTACTCGACTACCGGCGCTCCATCGGGCGCAAGGACGGCTGCTGCCAGTCGAAAGACCCCCTCCTACGGGCAATCGGCTTCGACCCAGGCGGTTCCGACACCGTGGACTCGTCGGAGACCGCGATGACCGTACTCTCGGGATGCCGCCACTGTATGCGCCTCTACGTCGAGGATTCGTGGTCCCGGCTGATCTCCCCCGAACTCCACACCGAGCAGATCGCCAAGTACGCGCGGCTCTACAAGCCGAAACGCGTTAGGGTTGAGGCTAACGCGTATCAGCGGGCGTTGGCCCGTGACCTTCGCCTACAAGAAGAGTCGTTGCGTGGGGGATTCCTGGTGGACGAATGGACGACCGACGAGCGCAAATGGGACTATGACCTGGGCATTCCCATGCTGGCCCGCTTCTCCGAGAGCGGCAGGCTCTCCATCCCCTTCCAGTACCCGCAGGACCGACAGGTGATGGAACCACTACTCACACAGATGGTCCGCTTCCCGAAGCGGCCCAACGACCGGCTCATGTCGATGTGGCTCGCCTACCTCTCGGTCGTGGACATGATCGAAGAGTCGCGCACCGCAACCCCCGAGTATATGCCCGGCTGGGACGACCTACCGCAGTACCTCAGAGAGCAGACTGTGACCATCGACCTCTCTGAGATGGAAGAAGATGGGGAATACGGGGAGGAAGAGGACGGTTTCGTTCAAGTTGAACAGCGCGCTAAGTGGGGTACCCCTTGACCTCTTCGACCTTCGATCTTCTTGTTGAGGAAGTCGAGCGGCGAAAGGACAGCAGAATGCTGGCCGACATGGACGAAATGGCGTCCGTGTATGAGGGCCATCTGCCGTCCAAGTACGACCGCTACTTCCCCGGCAATGAGTCCCGGCACATCGTCAACATGATCCGATTGGCCTGGGACGATTTGGCAACTTCGGTGGGGCGACTTCCCGACCTCCGCGCCGACACCCGCAACCTGTCGAACACCGAGATGAAGCGCGCCGGGATGCTGGAGCGCATCGGCTTCAACTACATCAGGAACTCCGAACCCTCGGGCAAGGTGCTGATGTGGCTGACCGGGTGGGACTTGGTGGGCCTCGGGGCGCATTGCCTCCTGGTCATACCCAACGCCGAGACCAAGCAGCCGACCATCACCATCCGTGACCCCCGCACCGCACACCCCAAGGCGAAGAAGATGGTGCGCGGCCAGATCATCGAACTCTCCGACCTCATCTTCGACTACGAGTTGGACGCGATGACCGCCGCCGAGATGGGCCTGCGCGGGAGCGTCGATGACTACGGCAACGCCAGCGACAAGGTGCGCGTCTTGGAGTACCTGGACGATCACCAGTGGGTCGTTTGTTCGGATGGTGGCTCAGTGAATCGTACCGAACACAACCTCGGCGTCGTCCCCGCCTCCTACGGCAACACCTTCTCCCCCAACCAGGCGCACCTGGGCCTCTTCCAAGATCAACTCTCCATGATGGTCGCCGTCAGCCGCATCATCACGCAGAAGTTGGCCTTCGGGGACCGCATCGTGTACCCGCTGATGTGGGTACGGGGCCACCAGGGAACCGTCCGCATCGGCCCCCACGTCCTCAACAAGTTGGGGCCGCAGGGCGAGATGGGGCAGATCGCCCCGCCCGTCCAGTTGCAGGCCGACCGCGACCTGGAGATACTGGAGCGCTTCTCCCGCATCCTCAACCGCAACCCCGAGGTCCGTCAGGGCGAAATCCAGACCAAGGGCACCTACACGTCAGCGAAGACGCTGGAGCAGTTGGCCGAATCCATCGACACGGTGATCGGCCGCATGTGGGACATCATCTCCGTGTCGCTTCGCAACGTGCTGCAAGCCTGCTATGCGATGGACGAGAAGTTGTGGCCCAAGGAGTCCAAGGTCATCGTCGGCACCCGCAAGGGCCGCTCCTACACCGACGAGTATACGCCCTCCAAGGACATCGCCGGTCATCACAAGATCAACGTGGACTACGGCTTCGGACTCGGCGGCTACCAGGGCTTCCTCATGCAACTCCAGGCCAAGGACGCCCGCCTCCAGTCCCGGCGCGGGGCCATCGAAGAGATGCCGGGCGTCAGCGATGTGGACGAGAAGTTGCGGGAGATCGAACTGGAGTCCTTGGACGACGCTACCCAAGCAGCCTTCCTTGCCCAAGCCCAGCAGGGCCAGTTGGACGTGGTGATGATCGCCAAGTTGCGAGAGGCCATGGCGAAGAAGGGCAAGCCGCTCAACGACATGATCTTGGAGTACGAGGATGAGATCAGGGCACAGGCAGAGCAGGCAACTCAGCAGGGCGGGGCCGAAGCCCTGACGACCCCGCCCGCCCCCGAAGAGGGGATGATGCCCGAAGAGGAAGCACCCATCCAGGGTGTTCCTCCGGTCTCGACTATGGGGTTCTAGATGGCTCAGACAGGTGGACGTATCCCCAACCAGAACAGGCCGGTGAGCGCCCCCGGCGTCGGCAAGAACTCCAAGCGACATGACCTGGAGCGTAGGGCCGTACCTCCCCTCCACGGCTCCAGTCTCCAACAGGGTGACGTGCAAGCCTTGGAGCAGGGTCAGCGCGTCCAGCCGCTCAAGCGGAACCAGCCCCCGGCCCGCTCACAGATCAGGGGCCGCAAGCAGCAAGCGCAGCGGGGGGCCGTCAACGCCAACGGCATCCCCTCCAACCCCATCGACTTCCTCGCGCAGAAGATCGGTGGTGGCTACCAGCCCAAGATGGGGGTCAGCGGTCACACTCGCAATGACTACCGGGCCTGGCTTCCTCTGCTGGAGATGATCGCCAAGTCTCCCGGTGCGTCTGGCGTTCTCGTCCAGGCGTACATCACCCGCCTCAACAACATGATGAACGGGCCAGTCATCAACGAGCATACGCTGATCGACCAGAATGAGGCAGACGACGAACTGGAGTTGCTTCTGAACGGGGGCCGGTAACATGCCCAACGGCCTCCCGACCGAGGCGGGTCCGTCTTCCCCCGCCCCTCCCTTCCTCGGCACCACTCAGCCCGGCACTTCCCCTCGGCCCGCGCCGGCCGAGGGCGGCGGTGTACGCGACCAGCGTGGCGGTCAGCCCACCAGTTCTCCCGACGTGCGGGAAGAGGCGCAGTTCCAGAACCAGCAGGCTGCTTCTCACGAAGAGGCGCTGGAGCGTGCCCGCAGCCTACCCGTCTACGGGGGACAGCCGCAGCCCCTTGAAGAAGGTAGGTACGGGGCTATCCCCCAGCCGGGTCAACTGCTCGGGGAGGCTGCCTACTCACCCCGCTGGCAGACCACCCCCCTCATCACGGATGGTCGTGAGACCTTCGCTGAGGTCGCGGCTACCATGTCGCAGATCGACGCCGAAGACCCCATCCTCGTCATGGACTTGCTGCGCTCTGGTTGGGCGATGATGGCGATGCCCGAGATGATCGCCTTCACTCGTTCGCAGATGGGCATCGACAACGGCGAAACCCTCGCCATGTTGGAAACCCTCATCCCCGACCTTCCCGAATACCAGCAGGAGAACATCGACCAGGCACTCGCAGACACGCCCCTGGTCGCTCAGTTCTTTGAGGAAACCAAGCATCTGTGGCGCAGCGACGAGCGCGAATACATGATGACCGTCCTCGCTTCCATTCCCGCCGATGGCGGTCACGGGTACAAGCCGAGGGAAACGGTGGTCGCTCTTGCTCGCGCCTGGCTGTACGGCAACGAGGGTACGGGTGGCGGGATGTTCTCATTCGGCGGCGTCGAAGACGCCCTGCTCTCTCAGATGAACAACCGCCTCTCGCAGATGGACGACCCCGCCATGCGCCAGAAGTTCATGGGCGAGTGGTATCAGTGGGCCAGGCGACAGCAGCAGGAATACTACGGACGTGCGGCCGGGGCAGGCGCGGTTGGTGCTTGGCTCCAGACCCCCGCCAACACGATTAGCCGTGGCCTCAACTGGCTGGCCTACGGCATGTTCGGAGACCCCGAAGAGTGGCAATGGCGTTCGGGCCTCTCTTTCGGCCAGAACGTCGCTACCTCCATGGGCTACGACCCCGGTGATCGCTGGTCTTGGATGCTCACGTCTGGCACCATCGACGGCTTCAACCAAATCTTCCTCGACCCCCTCAACCTTGTGGCTGGCTGGGGACTCGGCAGGAAGTTGGCGAATAGCATAGCGCTGCTCCCCCGCCTAGCCAACATCCCCAGGTGGCAGCGGGTCATCCAGGCCGCAATCCCCGTCCTCAACCGTGGTGGTCGTCGAGGTGCTGGCCGGAGCCGTCGTGGGCGCTGGGGTCACCGGCGTCACGGTGGTCGACGGAGTGGTCGCCGGTTCGGACACGGTCGTCGGCTCGGCGGGTGCGTCGGCGGCGGGATCGATCGCGATGGCCTGGCTGCACGCAGACGCGAGCAGGCAGCCTCCGATCAGCAAGGTCATCCGGGTCGAACGCACGACGGACAACCTACAAATAGTGGATCGAAGTCGGCACGTGTTTCGTGGCTGTTCACCGACAACGCACTCGGTCCGTCGGGGATCGGAACCGTAAGCTGACCCGATGCCGGACGGGATCACGATCGACGCCACCGACGACCAACTGGCAGGGATCAAGTACGACGACCAGGGTCTGGTGGCAGCGATCGCCCAGGACATCGACAACGGCGATGTCCTCATGTTGGCCTGGATGAACGCCGAGTCGCTGCGGATGACGCTCGCCGAAGGACGCATGGTCTACTGGTCGCGCAGCCGCCAGGAGCTGTGGCGCAAGGGCGACACGAGTGGCGATCGCCAATTCGTCCGCGAGGCCTACTACGACTGCGACGCCGACGCGCTGCTGTTCAAGGTCGAGCAGGAAGGCGCCGGTGCCTGTCACACCGGGGCTCGCACGTGCTTCTTCCGAGCATTCGGCGCCGGGTCCTGATCGACCGATGAAGTTCCAGCCGTCACGCGACGAGTTCCACCGCCACGCGGTCGAGCACACCGTCGTGCCCGTGTGGACCGAGTTGCTCGCCGACCTCGAGACGCCGGTCGCCGCCTACGTCAAGCTCGTCGGCGACGGACCCGGCTTCCTGCTCGAGTCGGTCGAGGGAGCCGAGCGCTGGGCGAGGTTCTCGTTCGTCGGCCGCAACCCGTCGGCGATGCTCGTCCTGCGCGACGGGGTGGTCGAACTCGACGGAGCCCTGCCCGACGGCATCCCGACCGACGAGGGGATGCTGGCGGCGCTCGAAGCGCTGCTCGAGCAGTACACCAGCCCCCAGTTCGACGACCTGCCGCCGCTGCACGGGGGCATCATGGGATTCCTCGGCTACGACGTGATCAGAGAGGTCGAGCACCTGCCCGACACCCCGCCCGACGATCGGGGCTATCCCGACGCCGTGATGTCGGTGATCGGCTCGCTGGCGGCCTTCGACCACTGGCGCCAGCGGGTGTACCTGATCGAGAGCGTGCCGACCCTCGGGCTCGACGACGCGCAACTCGACGAGGCCTACGACGCCGCGATCCGGCGAGTCGAGCAGGCCGTGGCCGATCTCGCCGAGCCGTTGCCGTACACGCCGGTCGAGCCGCCGTCGGCGGCCGACGAACTGCCGGAACTCCACTCGTCGATGCCCAACGGCATGTACCAGCGGGCGGTCGAGGTGGCGAAGGAACATGTCGTGGCCGGCGACATCTTCCAGGTCGTGCTCGCCCAGCGCTACGACCTCGAACTCGGTGCCGACCCCTTCGACGTCTATCGGGTGCTGCGTCAGGTGAACCCGTCGCCGTACATGT
>JBFYOJ010000125.1:0-10081 GCA_041303885.1 Acidimicrobiia bacterium
CCTCCCGGTCTTGGCTGCGATAGGGCTGCTCGTCGGTCGTCGCCACGCCGTACGGATGCGTCTCCCGGTGGCATCGGTGTCCCGTGACATTTCCGTCCTGGCCGGGGCTGTGGTCGCCGGCGGGATCCTGGGAAAGACGGCGGGCCTGCTCGCTGCACGCGTCCGCTTCCTGCGACTTCGGCGCCAGCTGGAGGAGTTGTTGAAGCCAAACGCCCTCGAGTGAGGGAGGTGTCATATGTTGCCCTTCTGTCTCCGCTTCCGCCGTCGTTGCACCGGCTGGTCCACCCGATGGCAGGCACAGTGCGTCCGGATGCGGACCGAGTGGCGACAGGCGTGTGTGCGCTGGCGCGAGGTGGCGACGCAACGTTGCGATCGTTGGCGCACCGAGCAACAGCAGCGGTGCGACCGCTGGCGGACGGTGACGGAGAGACGCTGCGACCGATGGGAGCAGGAACAACGCCGCGAGTGCGACTCATGGGGGCCGTTCAAGTTCCTCTGCCTGCTCTGGGTGACGATCACGACCTGGGTGTGCCGGGCGTGGGTGACCGTCGTCAGCACGGTTTGCGACCTCTGGGTGACGGTGACGTCGACGGTCTGCGATCTATGGACGACGATCGTGTCGTTGGTATGCGACCTGTGGACGTGGGTCGCCACACTGGTCTGCGACCTGTGGACGTTTATCCCAACCGTCATCTGCCGGGTCTGGGAGACGATCGTCGAGTTCGTCTGCAGCCTGGCCTGCCTGTTCTCCAGGCTCACCGCGCCGGTGGAGTACTCCTTCCCGATGATCGAGTGCATCTACGGGTGGATGGCGCGCTACCGGATCGAGCTGGATGCTCGGGAATGCGTGCTTCGGATCGAGCTTCGCATCAGGCTGGCTCCGGCCGCCGGTGTCAGCGCGGCGGACATCGCCGCGGTCGAGGCGTTGTGGGAGCCGGCGATCGAGAACGCATGGACCGACCGGTTCGCCATCATGCTCGCCGAAGGCCGGTGCTCCTGCAGCTCATTGAGGGTCGTGGTCGATGTTCGGTTCGTTCAGACCGGCGAACACCACGTCGTCAACGTTCGACCCGGCTCGGGACGAGCCGATATGGGCAACTGGTTTGTCAACAGCAGTGGCGGGACGGCGGCGCACGAGGCCGGCCACATGTTCGGTAACGTCGACGAGTACGCCGACGCCAGCTGCCCGCAGCGCACCGTCACCAATGATGGGAGCATCATGCAGACGAGCCAGACCGGCGCCGTCAGGGAACGCCATTACGAGGGCTACGCCGCGTGGGCGAGTCGCCACACATGCTGCAGGTATGAGGTGGAGGGTGACAGATGACCGAGACCATCAAGGGAGAGAGCATCAAGGCCTTCGGAGCGCAGGTCGGTGCCCCGACCAGTCTCGACGGGCTGACCCAGATCAACGTCGACCGGGAGGGCGCCTTCGTCGTGGTCCATGAATGGGTTGCGGAAGAGCCGCGTGAAAGCCGTGACAAGAAGGCGGCCGGGGGCGAGCCGGCGCCCCAGCGTGAGGAGGTCAGAGGCGATATTCGCGAGTTCCTCGAGGTAGGCCCCGACGAGTTGTTCACCAAGCTCGGCGGTGTCCCTGTGGAGGACGACTTCCCACGCCGCCCCGGCCTGCCCGACGAGCCCATCCTCCGGATACTCATCGAAGGCGATGGCGAGCCGCGGGTGGTACGCATGTGGCTTCGGGATGCCGAGAAGGACGATGCTGTGGCGCCGCTTCTCCAGTCGCTGCGGGCGGTGGTCGAGGGCGCTACCGACGGCCGTCGGTTCCTCTAAGGGCTACCGATCATGCCGCCGGGGGGGCCGCATCGTAGCAGAGCGGCAATGAACGGTGACAAACGCCGGGGGGCTCTCGGTCGTCTTCCCGGGTGACCATCTCCCTCAGTTCATCACCGCCACCCGCATCTCACGTGTCTGCTCCGTCTGAACCACAGGCCGGTCGAATCCTCTGACGATGAGCCAGACCGCGAAGACCATCTCCTGGAGGGCTATCGGCATCGCCAGGAGCATGTACGGAGAGCCGAGACCCGTGTCCACCCCGAAGATGCCGAGCAACCCGTAGACGAACACCAGCACAGCTCCGACGATCCCCCAGAGCGACATCCAGCGGGGGACGAGGCGGGACCGATACAACACATAGTTGAGTACCGCGCTGCCCAGACCGAAGAAGATCAACGTCCCGATCAAGACCGACCAGTCATGCAAGGCGAGCAGCGTGAGACCGAGGAGCGTATCGGTGGCGACGGCTTCGCTTTGGCTCACCGTCAACATGATCAGGATGCCGACAACTCCGGCCACGTAGAACACATTCTCGAACGCCCTGAGGCCGACGTACCCGGCGGCGAGGCCCTCGGCATGTCTCCGCAGTATCGGAAACAGCAGGAAGGCGGTGGCAAACGCCGACGAGGCGGCGATCAGGAAGATCATCACTGCCAGGATCACCCGGCTTTCCTGTGCCGCCATGTCGGCGAGATAATCCGGTCCATCCAGAGCGGAGCCGAGCGCCACCGAGCCGAGTATCGAACCGACCGTCGCCACGATGAACAGCGCTCCTACGACGATCCCCGTCTTTCTATCCGAATCCATTTCTCTTTCCTTTCTCACGTCCCCGGGATGTCCACCGTCGAGGCGTAGTCTGTCGCCAGGTCACCGGACGCCTGGGGCGGGTTTCGTTTCAGTGTGTGACCGATGTCCCTTCGGTCTCCGAACGTGGTTCCAGGACCACCACGGCGGTCTCGGTGGGTCGTAGCGCCGCAAAGGCATCGAGGTCTTTGTCGATCTCCTTCCACCGGGCCCAGAGACGCTTCCGCTCCTCTCCTTGGGCCGGTCGTCCGGTGACGAGACGGGGGCCGCCGACCAGCTCCACCGCGACGTCGGGATGAGCTTGCAGGTTGAGCCACCACGCCGGCTCGGCCTCGCCCCAACCGTTCATCGCCAGCGTGACCAGGTTGGGGCCGTCCTCGAAGTAGCCGAGGACCACGCTGTGCTCCCGGCCGGTGCGACGTCCGATGGTGGTTAGACGCAGTGCCCCCCACTTGTTCCGCTTAGGTCGCCACAATCCGACCCGGCCACCGCTCACCCGAAGCAGGGCGCGATGACCGTGCCAGAAGGATCGGATGAACCAGCGAGGAGGCAGCGATGGCCGCTTGTGGGATGGATCTTGCAATTGACTCACTTCCACCTCCCAGATAATCAGCCGTGCCGGGGCCGGATAGAGGAAAACGTCCAGATATCGCAGGCCGGCAGGGTCCCGATGCGATGGACCAGTAGCGACGGAGGTTTGGCAGCGGGTCGCGGGTAGCCTTCCATCAGATGAGCAAGAAGAAGAAGACGTTCACGATCAGGGACCTGTGGAGACTCGTTCTCGCCATCATCGGGGTCATCGCCATCGTCCAGGAGCTTCGCAAGCCCTCCGATGAGCGAACCTGGCACGGGAAGGTCGCTGACCTGGTGCCCTACGACTTCCGCATGCCCACCATCGGCCGGTTGAAGAGCACCTACTGGAATCCCGACGGCCCGATCCTCCCGGGCAGGGTCTTCGGTGTCGGATGGGCACTCAATCTCGGGGCCTTGACCAAGATGGCCCGGGGTTGGGGCGCCGGCGGAGATTCCACCCCGGAACCTTCCTCCTGACCGGATCCCGCCCTCAGCGGGACCTGAGATGGGTGTCGAAGAACCTGGTGATTCGCCGGCGGGCATCGCGGGCCGACGGCTCGTGGTAGCCGGATGTGGAGAACTTGCCGGCGATCAGTGCCCAGGTCGGGACATCGGCCGGGTCGGGCTCGTTGATAAAGGCATGCCCGGCATCGGGATAGACCTTGATGTCGTGAACCACGCCGTTGGCTGTCAGAGCGGATTCCAGGAGATCCGGCGCCCGGCGCAGCGTCGGGTCCTTTCCCCCGTAGCTGCCAACGATCGGACAGGCATGGGCAAGCAGGGTGATGGCGTCATCGGGGACGGCCCCGTAGTTCACGCTCGATGCGTCGTAGTCGCCGCTCGCCGCCAGCAGCAGAGCGAAGGCACCACCCATGCAGAACCCGATGACACCGATAGCGCCCGAACAGCCCTCTTGGTCGGCGAGCCACCGCCTAACTCCCTCGAAGTCCTCGAAAAGACCTCCCTGGCGACGCATCGCCTGGCGCATGGTGGAGAACATGCAGCGGATTCGACCTCCCCAGTAATAGAGGTTGGGCGTCGCCGCAAGGAATCCCTCCTGGGCCAGCCAATCAGCCTGGTTCTTCAGGTCGCTCGTCATTCCCAGGGCGTCGGAGATGACGATCACGCCGGGCCATGGCCCCGGTCGTGACGGGGTCGACACATAGACACCCATGTCGCCTCCCCGGGCACCGGCGATGGTGATCGTCGCCACCGACACTCCTTCGGACGGGTCCGCTGTCAGGACTTGAGAAATCTCGGAGACGCCAGCCAAGCCCGTCCCCGGCGGTCAACTTCGGGCGTCGCAACGGAGACTAGCGAAGGCGGGTATCCGGTCACCCTGGTCGCGGCGCCGGGATTGGGCTACTCACCGACGAAAGCGCCGGCCGGTGTGATGATGAAGCTCGAGGTGAGCGGGGAGATCGAGCGCCAGCCCCGTCCATCATCAATGGCAACCATGACCCGCAGGTTCTCACCGGGCCGGCGCGGGTCGTCCCAGAACGCCTCGATCTCGAGCTGATAGACGGTCCCGGAAGGACCGGTCACCACGGTCGTATCGACATCGTCGAGGTAGCGGGCAACGAGATCCTCAAAGGCGACGGTGCGGAGACGATCGAGCGCATCGGTGAGGATGGACCGGGCCTCAGCTTCGTCCATGGCAAGACGCTAGGCGTGCTGGCTCGGAGCGCGCTTCAGAGAGTGATCTGCTTGGTTCTGGCGCCCGGAGATTTCGGCTGCATTCGACCTGACTCCGTCACATGTTCGTGACCGTCTCCGCTCCTGATCGGAATCCCTTGATGGCTTTCCAGAAGAGCCAAAGGATCAGCAACGCTTCGCCCACAAACGTGAACGCGCCGATGGTCAACGCATAGTCAGGGACCAAGATCGTCCCGAACGAATCGATCAAGTACCCCACGCCAGCCAGGATCACGAGAACGCCGAGGAACTTGGGGAACTCTGCCGACCTGAAGAGCAGATATCCAAGACCAAACAGATGGAGGCCAAAGATCGCCAATGCGATGCCGGTCCATCCATAGTCGAACGATGCGATGGATGACATCACCTGGGCGTGAAGTTGCTCCGCTTCAAGCGTCGACTGCTCAGCGCCAGCGACGATCTGTGCGGCGTCGAGCAGGTTGACCAACACACTTGCGAAGACTGCGGCAAAGGCCAAGCGAAGCCACGCTGTCAGCAGTGCGACGGTGCGGTTGACCGGTCTCAGGAGGACATAAAGCGCCCAGGCGACAACGACATCGAGCATGATCACGATCAGGAACGCAGCGATTCCGCTTCGGAAGAGTCCTTCGGATTCACTGATGTTGTTGAAGGTGGCGGTCGGGTCCCCCGACACAACGAGGGCTTCGAGCACACCAAAGACTGCGAATGGCGCCAGTAGCGCCATGATCAGTAAGCCGAGACCTGCCACGAGCGCGATCTTGCGCGGGGAGCCGTCAGTCGAGCTTGTGAGATGGTTGGTTGCGGTCGCTGGTTCTCTAGTGGACGTCACAAAGATCCATTCTGTTGGGCGGGCGACATTGGTGCCCACTAGTGGTCGTTGTCTTCCTGGCGAGCGGCGGTCATTCGGATGCCACGAGTCGGAACACCTTTCGCGAGCCGGGGAGACCTTTCATTTCGTGGGTACCGGCCAATTCAAGAGTCAGTCCTGAACCCTCCAAGAGGTCAGACGTGGTCGAAGAAACACAGACCTCGTCGGGACCAGCGATTGACATCACCCGAGCCGCGGCATGGACGGCGAGCCCGCGAACGTCATTTCCGATGAACTCGACCTCACCGGTGTGCACACCAACTCGAATCGGAAGTTCGATCTCGCGCATGGAACGGATCATTGCCGCCGCACAACGCACGGCCCGGGTGGCACTATCGAATACGGCGAGGAAGCCGTCACCAGTCGTTGTCACTTCCCGACCCCGGAACGTGTTCAGCTGATCACGCAGGCGAACGTTGTGTATCACCAAGAGATCACGCCAAGCCGTGTCTCCGATCCTCTGGAGCGTTGCCGTCGAGTCGACGATGTCCGTGAAGAGCACAGTGACGAGTACCCCCTCACCCGGTCCGTCAGGGGCGATCCCGAACGTCCGGGCGCTCGTCCATTCCACGGTCACCCATGGTTCGTTGCCAACGACCCAGGCATCATGACCGGGCGGGATCTCGAAAACAGAAGCAGGCGGAATGTCGAGCGTCTCGCCGCTGTCCAAGACCACACGCATCGTTCCTGAGACCGAGTAGCCGAGGTGGTGGAGCTGACAACTCGAGGTTCCAACAATGCCTGGCATGTCGGTCGACCACCGCCACCCAGGCTCGTACACCGCGCGACCTACGGCCGAGTCATCAAGCATGAGCACCTCGGCATGCCCGTTAGGAAACGAACGAACCTCATCGGATGACCCGAAGCTCTTGTACTGAAGGCGCGGCACGATCTTCCCCTACATTCCTCGCCCGAGTTCGGGGCCGATCAACCTGGATTCCTCCGCTACGGTCGCGATCTTCAACTTGGTGTCACCCACCGATCGATCGTGACCTCGGGGTGCAGGCTCGCCACACGATCGAGGTCCCCATTGCTCGATCCGCCGAGGATCGGGCCGAAGAAGCCCGAGACGATGTCGGCGGCGATCGGAGTCATCGAGCCGACCGTCATTGATCCGGCACCTCCGATCC
Source organism: Acidimicrobiia bacterium (assembly GCA_041303885.1). Classification (GTDB taxonomy): domain Bacteria; phylum Actinomycetota; class Acidimicrobiia; order Spongiisociales; family ZC4RG35; genus JARDZU01. Next base: position 6,847 of record JBFYOJ010000125.1, read on the forward strand.
ATCCGAAGAATCGTCTACCGACGGGAGTGAAGTATGCGGGGTAATCGGAGAAACCCATATGGACGCTGCCCGCCACAGTCGCCAGCCCCCCGCCAGCCGTTAGACCGTCCAGCAGCTCGTCACGGCCAACCGTGACGGGCGCACCCGACTGCAACCAGAGAAACGGGCGGTCCAGGTCCGCAACGGGTCCGAAGAGTCTTCCGTCGATATTGAGACCCCCGAGAAAGCGGTCGTCGGTTGCGACAACCTGAGCAGCTGTGGCGCCCCCGAGGGAGTGGCCGAAGATACCTACATGGTCTAGATCCAGGTGACCAGCCAAAGGTGACTGAGCCTCGAGCTCGGAGAGACCTGCGAGTTGGTCGAGGACAAATGTGCTGTCGGCGGCGCGGATATCGACCTGCTCGACCATCGGGATCTCGCCGCCACGCGGATCAACACTCCCGTCGGCCACGCGACCATCTGAGAGGAGGGTTGCAGGGGAGTCGTAGGGATGGCTCATCGCGACAACCACGTAACCCCGACTGGCCAACTCGGCGAGCAAAGCCGTATAGGACTGGCGTGCTACCCACAATCCTGGAGAGAAAATCAAGACCGGCCAGCTGGCGCGGTCCTCACTGACAGGCACCAGATCGGTCACATGAGTGTCGACGGCGTCGAAATCGCTGAAGACAGCCCGAGGAAGCGTGTTGACGATTGAAAGCTGCTCGCCCTCCTCGATGTATGTCGTCGGGTGACCCTCTGAGGTATCGCTCGGGTACCAGGCCTGGGCTATCACCTGTCGACTGTCATCGGGGCTCGCGGTCAGAGTCTCCGGTCGCTCTGCATCAGTCCACCGGAACACCTCGCTGCCCACTTGGAACGGCCCGGACGGCTGGGGCAGGGTCGGGACGGAATCGGCTGAGAGAGCAAGGACGCCCGCCAGTACAAGCACGACCAGGGTCGTCCGACCGAGCACGCGGCTCCATTGCTGGGACCGGCCGGGTCGCCAGAGTCTCAGCCCGGCCATGGCTCCGACCACCACCGCGGCAATCTGCCAAGGCACCAGTTGCCAGCGAGGGCCCTCGACTAGGCGGACGCCTAGACCCAGTCCCAGCGCGGCAAGGGATAGGACATTCAGCGCCGCTGGCAAATGGTCCCGGGCCCCTACCCACCATCCTGCCGCCATAAGCGTCACGACAACGAGACTCACATCGAGGACGCTCACCCCGGCGGCCGCGAATACCAAATACAGGGCGCTGATCCCTGCCCCGACGAGCAATATCAGCTTCCAATAGGCAGGCCTCGGCCGTTCCGCAGCCACACTCGCCATTTCACAGTTCCTGACTGATTGGTGATCGGATCACTGGTTCAGGCAGACACGGGAGTTGCACGGGCCGAAGGCTGCAGGTAGAAGTGAACGAACGGCGTGTCCGCCGTGCACTCAATGTACCTCATCGACGCGGCCAACGAGGCTCCTCGAGGATCGTTGGCGCCCCATGCTCGGGCCTATCGGCTCAACCGTCGATGTTCGATTGGTCAGAGCCTCGACATGGTGTGCAGGTCCATCAACACGAAATCCTCGGCTTTGGTGAAGTCTGCCGGTGGCTCTTCGGCAGTTAGGACATCGAGTGCTTCGGTCTGGGAGACCAATCGCGGCGAGTCGAGCTCGTGCTCTTCACCCTCGATGCGGATAGTGGCTGCTCCGGCCGCCATGATGTTGCGAATCCAGTCCGACTCGGGGCCGTACCTGGCAACCAATACGTAGCCTGTCCCGGTCGGGTAGGCATCGAGTGGTGTCTGGTATGACCTCCCCGACGTCCTACCGACATGGGTCACAACCGGGTACTCCCCTTTCTTGATCTGTCTTGGATTGAAGACCCGCTTGTTGATCTTGGCCAACCATCGTGGGTAAGGCATACCTCACTTCCTTTTCGGCAATCCCACTGATCAACTGTCACGATGTGGAACCGAGTCGTCCACGGTCTTTTGGCCCATTTGCCTGTGGCCATCCCCTGTCCCTAGTGATGCACTTGGAGTGACGTGCGGATCTGTCACATCGACGCGCTCGTCCGCGGCGCGATCGAGCAGGATTCGAGAAGCGTGCCCCCCGCTTCGCCCGTAGTTTTCACTTGTGACTCGTACAGGAGGTCAAGAGATGAGCACCACGAAGAAGTCCGGTTCGGACGGTTTCTCGGAGGCGGAGCGTGCCGCCATGAAGGCCCGCGCTCAGGAGCTGAAAGCACAGGGCCGCAGCGGCCAGAAGAGGGCCGAGAACGAGCGCGCCGTTCTCGACGCGATCACCGAGATGCCGGATGCCGACCGCGTCCTCGCCGAACGTATACACGCAGTCGTCACCGCGAACGCGCCGGAGCTTCTGCCCAAGACCTGGTACGGCATGCCCGCCTACGCGAATGCTGACGGCAAGGTCGTCTGCTTCTTCAAGGCCGCGGCCAAGTTCGAGGGGCGTTACGCGGTCTTGGGATTCGAAGATGCGGCCACGCTCGACGAGCCCCCGATGTGGCCGGTCGTGTTCGCCATCGTCGAATGGACTCCTGCGGTCGAAAAGAAGATCGTGGCGCTGGTCGAGGCCGCGGTCGCCTGAGCGTCGTCGCCGGAGAGCGGGGCGCAGCCAAGACGGCGCGTCTGGTCGATGAACGTCCGGCGTTCGAAGTCGCTCGTTTCGACCGCGCCGCTAGATCAGCGTCGACCATGCGTTGTGCGCCCGCAACTGTGTGACTCCGTAGAGGCATGACGCTCGAGTCTGAGCATCCGGGCGGAGTCGGCCCAGAACGGTTCAGTTCTCGTGGCCGCCCAAACGCACCGCGATGCGCAAGATCAGGAACTCGGTGGGTCGGATGGGGGCGAAACCCACCAGGACGATCAACTGTCCGGAATCGATGTCGACTTGGGTCATGGTGTCGGGTCCGCAGCGGACGAAGTAGGCGTCCTGGGGTCGATTTCCTGGGAAGGCCCCTTGTCGGTACACACCGTAGAGGAAGTTGTCGACCTGGCTTCGGACCCGGGTCCACAAGGACTGTTGGTTCGGCTCGAACACCGCCCACTCCAGACCCCTCTTGATGGACTCCTCGAGGAAGAGCGCCGTTCTCCGCACGTTCACGTACTTCCACTCGGCATCCGCCGACCCGGCCCTGGTGCGGGCGCCCCACACGACAGTGCCCCGGCCAGGGAGATTCCGGATGCAGTTCACGCCGAGTGGGTTGAGTCTCTCGATGTCGGGTTTCGTGATCGAGATGGT
>JBFYOJ010000126.1:0-10951 GCA_041303885.1 Acidimicrobiia bacterium
GAGGAATCGTGGCAGTGTCTTTCGAGCTGCGGACCCTCGAGGCAGCGGTTCACTCCGGTCAATATGGGGGGGTCTACCCCGACGCGCTGATCGCGATGTCCCGTCTTCTCGCCACGCTGCACGACGACGAAGGCAACGTTGCCGTTCCCGGGCTTGTCAGCGAGGAAGTCGAAGGGCTCGACGTCCCCGAGGAGCTGGTCAGGGAGCAGGCTGGGGCCATCGATGGGATCGAGCTGATCGGCACAGGCTCCATCCCTTCACGATTGTGGACCCGGCCCGCGATTTCGGTGCTCGCGCTCGACGCCCCACCCGTGTCCGAGGCGATCAACCAACTGGTGCCGGCGGCGCGGGCCAAGGTGAGCCTGCGCATCGCTCCCGGCCAGGACACCGGCTCTGCCTTGAAGGCGTTGAAGGATCATCTGATGGCACATGCCCCGTGGGGGACCAGAGTCGATTTCTTCCACGAGGAGGCCGGCGACGCCACCACCCTGGAAGTGGACAACTTCGCGGTCGAGGCGTGGACCGAGGCATTCACCCGGGGCTACGGGACCGAGCCGGTATTCATGGGAGCGGGAGGGTCGATACCCTTCATCGCCACCTTTGCCGAGCTGTTCCCCGACGCGCCGATACTGGTTGTCGGCACCAGCGACCCGACCAGCGCCTACCACGCTCCGAACGAGAGCCAGGATCTCGGGGATCTGGAGAAGGCCGTGCTCTCCGAGGCGATCGCCTTCCAGCTGTTGGCTGACTGAACGCCCGGCCGGGGCTACCGCTCCGAGGTGAGTCCGCCGGCGAATGAATGCTGTCTCCATGCCTCGTAGACCACAACCGAGGCGGCGTTGGCCAGGTTGAGGGACCGGACGCCGGGGACCATGGGCAGCCGCAGCCTGGCTTCGATCCAATCGAGTCCCTTCACCTCCTCCGGCAGACCGACCGACTCCGGCCCGAACAGGAATGCGTCACCCGGCTTGAAGGCGACCTCGGTGTAGACCCGTTCCCCGTCCACGGTCAGGGCGAAGACCCGCTCCGGCTTCATGCTTTCGCGCCATTCGACCAGCCCCGGGTGCACCGTCACCACGGCCTTGTCCCGGTAGTCCATCCCGGCGCGCCGCAACCTTGCGTCGTCCATCTCGAACCCGAGCGGCTCGATCAGATGGAGACGGCACCCGGTCACCGCAGCGAGACGCATGGCGTTCCCGGTGTTGGGAGGGATCTCGGGCCGGTAGAGCACGACTTCGAACATCGTCAGCGGATCTCGAACAGGCGCAGCTCGGTGTCTTCGATGTCGCGAAGCCCCTCATAGTCGACTTCCACCGAGTAAATGCCTCTTGACTCGGCAAGGACAACGGCCTGGGGCGTGATCGACTGGGCGGCGAGGATTCCCCGTATTGGGCCAAGTCGAGGGTCGTTGCCCAATCGTTCCACGTAGCGGGACAGCTGCTCCACCCCGTCGATCTCACCTCGCCGCTTCACCTCGATCGCCACGATGCGACCTTCCACGTCAGAGCAGAGCAGGTCGACCGGGCCGATGTCGGTCGGGTACTCACGTCTCAACAAGGTCAGGCCTTCTTCCAAGACCCAGGGCCGGGCGGCGAGCAGCTCCTGGAGATGGGCCTCCACGCCGTCCTTCTGCAATCCGGGGTCATCACCGAGGACGTGGGTGACGTCCTCGATGATCTCGGTGATCCGGATGGTCAGCCTCTCGCCTTTGTTGTTGCTGACCTCCCAGCGATCCTCGTGGGTTTCGACGACGTTGGGGGCGACCATCCAGTTGAGGGGCTTTGAGGCATTGCCATCGGAGTGGATGGCGAGGGTCCCGTCTGCCTTGACCATGATCAGCCGGACCGCCTCGGGAAGATGGGCGGTGAGCCGACCGGAATAGTCGACGGTGCAACGAGCGATGACCAGCCTCAACTGTGGGCGAGGGTACCGGTGCGATGGACCAAGCCGGCCACAGCTGCGCCCACCGCGAAGAGAAGGGCAACCGTGATCCAGCCCGGGGTGTATACCCCGAAACGGTCGACAGAGAGACCCATCAGCGGCGCGCCGAGCCCTACGCCGCCTAGAAAGCCGAGCTGCACGAGCCCGGTCCCCTTGCCCACCAGTTGTTGTGGTGAGAAGTCCATGACAGCCAGCATCCCGACCGCATTCCAGGCGACGGCACCAGATCCGAAGAGAAGGGCGGCGGGGACCAGGACCCAGCTCTCCGCCGCCCCGGCCGCGGCAAGGGCGAGGAGCACACCGGCCAAACTGGATTGGAGAGCGAGCACACGCAAGGTCCGGCCGTGGCCCAGCCAGCGCTCCGCCACGGACCCCCAGGTGATCCGGGCAACGACACCGACCAGACCGACGCCGGCGATCAGCAAGCCGGCCTGGGTGTGGGACCACCCCTGACTCTCCTCCGCGAACAGAGGGAGGAACGTGGTCGTCGCCGAAACGCCAAGACCGGTCAGCACCCCCGAGACCGCGGTCCACTTGACCGCGGTCGGGATGGCTCCGGCCCGGCCGGCCCCGCCGCTTGTCTTGCGCTCGACCTGCGGGCGCCGCCACATGCCGAGGAGACCGGCGACCGGGAAGACCAGAAAGAAGGCATAGGCGATGCGCCAGTTGGCGGCGGTCGCGATCAGGGGCAGGAGCAACCCACCGAGAAACGCACCCATCTGCACCCCGGACTGCTTGACACCGGTGACCACCCCCCTGGCGCCGGCGACGATGTTGTCGACGATCAACGCATTGGTGGCCGGATTGGCCCATCCGTTGGGGACCCCGCTCAGCAAGGCTCCGACAACGAGCAGCGCGTAGTTCGGGGCGATCGCTACGAGGCCCATCGCGACCAGGGCCGTGGCGAGTACCCCGGAGGTCGACTTGACACTCCCGATCCGATCGGTGAGACGACCGAACACGGGTGAGAGGAGGGCTCCGGTGAAGCCGGTGGCGGTCACCAGGATACCGATCTGCCAGCGCTCGACTGAGAACTCTGCGATCAAGTCTGATGCGAGTACTCCAATGGCGCTCACGGCGAAGGTGGCCACACCCATGGCGACCGCGGTGACACCGGCCAGGGACACCTTGGTGAACGAACGCGTGGGCGGCGGGACGGTCGACATCTGGAGGTCTGTGATTCTCGACCACGAGACTGCAACGAGGCGAATCGCTATCGGGACCGCGCGGGCCATGGCACCGGGTATTTCGCCTCTAGTGGCACAACCGAGGGACATCGACCATTGGGCCATGAGCCCGAGCACGGCCGACCGGTGGCACGCTGCTTTGATGAGACTCGCCGGATTGGTCACGATCGGCTACTGGTTGGAGTACTTCACCACCGGCAAGGTGCGAACCTCGTCGGACCCGGCATACATCGAGTTCGAGAACGCATTCCCGCTCGCAGACGGATACATGGCCGTCTGCTTCCTCGCCACCGCCCATCTGTTGCACGACCAGCGCGAAGAGGCCGTGCCGGTTGGCATCGCTGCCGGCAGCGCGATGACCTACCTCGCAGCCATGGACATCCTGTACAACATCCAACATCACAAGTACCGGCCGATGTCGATGGAGATGGCCGGCGAGACAACGATCAATCTCTTCTCTCTCGTCTTCGGGCCGATGACGATGCTCCGTGTCTGGCGCGCCCGCCACCGCCTGGTGAGGTGACCCATGGGTCAGGGCACAGTGGTGATCATCACCGGGGCCGCCTCGGGCATTGGGCGTGCTTGTGCTGAGCACCTCGCCGGACACGGGTATCTCGTCTACGGGGTCGATCGAAGGGACTCCGCATACACCGCCCCGGTGAGACCTGTGTTGATGGATGTCGACGATGACGAGTCGGTCGCTTCGGTCGTCAGACAGATCCTCGCCGAGGCCGGCCGGGTCGACGTCGTGGTCAACAACGCTGGGTTCGGGATAGCAGGGGCCATCGAGGACACCTCGATGGCGGAGGCGCGGGCACAACTCGAGACCAACTTCTTCGGAGCCGTTCGGGTGATCCGGGAGGTCCTCCCCCACATGCGCAGTCAGGGCTCCGGGCTCATCGTCAATGTCGCATCCATCGGCGGGCTCATTGCCCTGCCCTTCCAGGGCCTGTACAGCGCATCCAAGTTCGCCCTGGAAGGTCTGTCGGAGGCGCTCCGGATGGAGGTGCAACCGTTCGGGATCCGGGTGGCGCTTCTCGAGCCCGCCGATTGCCGGACCGGCTTCACCGCCGCCCGCCGCATGACCGCTGCCTCGGCCTCCGGTGCCTATCTCCAGGTGTTCACCAGATCGCTCGACGTCATCGAGGCTGACGAGGCTCACGGCGCCCATCCCCGAATAGTTGCCCGAAAGCTGGAGAAGGTGATCGAATCACGGTCACCGAGGCTTCGCTACATGGTCGGGGCCCCCGGTGAGCGACTCGCCGCGATGCTCAAGCGCCTTCTTCCCTATCGACTGTTCGAGCCGATAATCACCAGTCACTACAAGGTCAGACCGTGAACCTGGCCGACCTCTACCTCCAGATGGCGCGGATGCGGCGGTTCGAGGAAGCCCTCGGCGAGCTCTGGGGCAACGGTCTCATCTCCGGTGAGATGCATCTCGGCATCGGTGAGGAGGCGATCGCCGCCGGGGTGGTCGCACATCTCGGCGATGGAGATGCGATGGCCCTCGACTATCGGCCGACACCGGCCCTGGTCGGCAGGGGACTGGATCTTCGCTCTTTGCTCCTTGAAATGCTCGGCTCCGAGGATGGGCTGTGCCGCGGCCACGGAGGGCACATGCATCTCCTCTCTCGCTCGGATCTGGCCTTCTCCACCGGGATCGTCGGGTCTTCGGCCCCGATGGCTGCCGGGCTTGCCTTGTCGGCGGAGCGTCTGCGGCCCGGATCGATCGCGGTTGCCTTCTTCGGCGACGGTGCAGCCAATCAGGGAATGGTGCTGGAGACTCTGAACCTGGCCGTCGTCTGGAACCTGCCGGTCGTGTTCATCTGCAAGGACAACGGGTGGGCGGTCACCACTCGCTCCAGCCGGCTCACCGGAGGGACCCTGGTCGGGCGCGCCAGGGCCTTCGGGATGCCTGCGGTGGCGGCGAACGGCAAAGACGTTCGCAGTGTGTGGAAGGCGAGCGGTGCCGCCATCGAGCGTGCCCGACGGGGTGGCGGGCCAACCTTCCTGCTCCTCAACTGCAGCCGTCCGCGCGGCCACTTCGAGGACGACCCTCTGGTGCGCGTGGTTCGCCATCCTCGTGAGTTGCTCGAGATGCTCCCGGGTCTGGTGGCAAAGGCCAGGCAGCAGGAAGGAGGTCCCTGGGCACGCATGCGCTCGATGGGAGCAATGACCCGGACCCTGCTTCGGATGGCAATCGACCAGATGGTCATCCGTTGGGATCCACTCCCCCGGGCGGCGCGCCGTCTCCCCGCTGACATCGCGAACGGACTCGCGGAGAGAGCGCGCGCAGAGGTGACGAGCGCAGTCCAGGCCGCCCTGGCGGAGGTAGGCACATGACCCGGCTCGATCTCACCGGCGCAATCGACCGGGCTCTCGAAGTGGCGATGGGAAGGGATGAGCGAATCGTGATCATCGGCGAGGACGTGCCGATGATGCGAGCGGCCCTGTTCGCACGCTTCGGTCCCGACCGGGTGCGAGGAACACCTATCTCAGAGGCGGCATTCCTGGGAGCGGGTGTGGGGGCGTCACTGGGTGGCCTGAGGCCGGTCGTGGAGATCATGTTCGTCGACTTCCTCCCGGTGGCCCTCCACGCCGTCATCAACGAAGCGGCCATGGTCGACACTCTCTCCGGCGGCCGCTGGACGGCGCCCATGGTGGTCAGGGCAGCCTGTGGGGGCGGATATGGGGATGGAGGGCAGCATCAACAGGCACGGTGGGGAATGCTCTCGAGCATCCCTGGCCTCACCGTTGTCGTGCCATCGAATCCAAGAGACGCCGCCGGACTGACCCTCAGCGCCCTCGAACACGACGGTCCGGTGGTGTTGCTCGAGCACAAACTCTTGTCTTCGTTCTGGCTCGACATGGTGGCGGGGTGGAAACGACCGGGAGTGGAGATCGACGTGCCTGTGGACGGCATGTGGGGCGAATTGGACGAGGAGATCACGGCGGTCCCTCTCGGCGAGGCGGCGGTCCGTAGAAGTGGGCCGGACCTGCTGGTGGTGTCGTTGGCCGTCGGTGTGCATCGTGCCCTGCAGGCCGCGGAGATCCTCGAGGCGGAGGGGATCGGGACCACCGTGCTCGACCTGCGCACCGTCTCGCCTCTCGATGGTGATCGGTTGTCGGAGGCAGCGATCGGCAAGCGCGGAGTCCTGGTGGTGGACGAGGACTATGGGCCATTCGGGCTGTCCGCCGAGATCGCGGCCGTGCTCGCCGAGAGAAGGGTCGCCCTTCCCTACGCTCGTGTCACGGCCTCCGGGGTGATCCCCTACGCGCCTCGTTTGGAAAGACTGCACATGCCCGAGGTGGGGAGGATTGTCGAGGGCGCGAGGAGGGTGCTCGGCGCCGACGGTGGCCGACCCGAGCCCGCTCACCGGGCTGACATGTAGATTCGGCGTCGCCCATCAAAGGAAGTCGATGAAGCGAATCGCCGTTGGCACCGAGAAGGGTGCCTACCTTCTCACCGGATCCGACTCCTCCTGGGCGGTCGAAGGTCCGCTCTTCCCCGGGTGGAAGGTGACCGCCTTTGGCGAGACTCCCGATGGGACTCATCTCGCCGGTGTAGGAAGCAACTGGTTCGGGATCGGGGTCCATCGCAGCAACAACCTGTCGGATTGGGCGCAGACAGATTCGCCCCCCGCATGGCCGGAGGGCTCGGAACGGACGATGGAGCAGATCTGGGCCTTTCACTCCGACGGTGAGCGTCTGTGGGCAGGCGTCGCCGAGGCCGGTCTGTTCACCTCGGGCGACGGCGGACTCACCTGGGACCCGGTGCCCGGGCTGAACGAGCATCGAACCCGGGACGAGTGGAGCCCCGGGTTTGGCGGCCTATGCACTCACAGGATCCTCACCGCCGGCGACCGGGTCTGGGTGGGCATATCGGCAGTGGGGTGCTTCAGGTCGGACGACGGAGGCATCACCTGGGAGGCAAAGAACGTCGGAATACCGTCGGTCGACACGCCGGAGGGAGCCGAGCCGCCCGAGATCGGCTACTGCATTCACGGTCTGGCCCAGGATCCGACCGATCCGGCCAGATTGTGGCGACAGGATCACCGCGGCATGTTCCGCAGCACGGATGGTGGCGACCATTGGGAAAGGATCGAAGACGGCTTGCCTGCCGGGTTCGGCTTCGTGATCTGGCGGCACCACGACACGGGACGCCTCCTCACCGTTCCCCTTCACTCCGACGCGAACCGGGTGCCGGTGGATGGGCGCCTCCGAGCATATGCCTCCGACGACGAGGGCGACTCGTGGAAGATCGCCGGCACCGGATGGCCGGATGCCGCCCAGTTCACCGGGGTTCTGCGCGGGGCATTCGACGGTGATGAGTCGGGAGTCTTCTGCTTCGGGACCACCGGAGGGAAGCTCTGGCTGACCGAAGACACCGGGGAGAGCTGGCGCGAGCTCGAACCGGCATTCCCCCGTATCGCAGCTATCAGGATCCTGGGATGACCGTGAGCGTCCGGCTGCCCCGGGTGCTCACCGAGACGGTTGGCAGCGGGCCGCGACATGAGGTGACCGGCCGGACCCTGAGCGAGGTCCTGGAGAACCTGTTCACCGCGGAGCCGGGGTTGAAGGGCCATCTCCTCGACGAGACCGGGCGGATCCGACCCCATGTCCTGATGTTCGTCGACGCGACCCGGGCCGACCTCGAGACCCCGATCCGGGATGGCTCCGACGTGCAGATCCTGCAGGCGGTCAGCGGAGGCTGATCCCGCAGGCGGCCGATCAGACGACCGGCTCGGTCCTGGTGGGACGGCTGAGCACGAACCACACCCCGACCGCGCCCACTGCCGCGAGGACGATCCGCAGGGCGGTGTTGCTGGTGAGAACGAAGGCGGAGAAGGAAAGCGAGGCCAGGATCCCGACGACAGCCACCCATTTGGTGCGCACGGTGAGGCCACCGGACCGATACCCCTTGATCATCTTCCCGAACACCGGATGGTTGACCAGCCAGCCATGAAGCCGGTCCGACGACATCGAGAAGAAGAACGCAGCGAGTATCACGAAGTCGAAGGTTGGGATCCCGGGCAGAACGCTGATGTAGACGAACCCGAGACAGATCATCCCGAGCACGAAATAGACCCCTCGCAGGAGGCGGCTTCGTGGCTTTCGGGCCGCGACCGGCTGGTCGACGCTCTGGGTCATGGAGACAAACTATCCCCGGCGGTTTCTGACGGCGAGTCGGCAACAAGCGGCCGACTTCGCCGCTCCCGACCATCACACCTCCGCCCATAGTGCGACCATTCCACACGCGCACACCTCGAGGCGAACAGACCCTTGTCGGCCGGGAGACTCCTTCGAGGACATCGCTACCCTCCGACCGGAATTCGGACCACGACGTAGGAGTAGAACGAGATGCCCATCGCCACTCCAGAGAAGTACAGGGAGATGCTGGCGGCTGCCCGGTCGGGTGGATACGCCTTTCCCGCGATCAACGTCACCTCCTCCACCACGGTGCTCGCCGCCCTCGAGGGGCTGGCCGAGGCCGGCTCCGATGGGATTCTCCAGGTCTCCTACGGCGGCGCCGAATTCGCCTCCGGCCAGTCGAACAAGAGCATGCCGATGGGCGCCCTCGCACTCGCCGAGTTCGCCGGTGTCGTCGCCGGCCAATATCCGGTGAATGTCGCGCTGCACACCGACCATTGCCCACCGGACCGCGTGGACGGGTATCTCCGGCCGCTGATCGAGATGAGCAGGGAGCGCAAGGGCGAGGGCAGGGGGCCCGTTTTTCAGTCACACATGCTCGATGCATCCGCTTTGCCCATGGAAGAGAATCTCGCCCTGGCCGAGGAGCTGCTCGAGCTGTGCGCCGGCGTCGACGTGGTGCTGGAACTGGAGATCGGGATCGTCGGCGGAGTGGAGGATGCCACCGACCACGAGAACGTGGATCGGGCCAAGCTCTACACCTCGCCCGCTGACATGGTCCGGGTATCCGAGGTGCTCGGGACGTTCGACAAGGGCCTGTACCTCCTCGCCGCCGTATTTGGCAACGTCCACGGTGTGTACAAGCCGGGTGCTGTCAAGCTCGACCCGAAGATCCTTCGCGACGGGCAGGAGGCGGTCGCCGGGCGGTTCGGTGAGCAAGCTCGCCATTACCTGGTCTTCCACGGTGGCAGCGGCTCCAGTGTCGACGAGATCCATGAGACCCTGGGATACGGCGTGGTCAAGATGAACGTCGACACCGACTGCCAGTACGCCTACACCCGGCCCATCGTCGATCACATGCTGAAGAATTACGACGGGGTTCTCAAGGTCGACGGCGAGGTCGGGGACAAGAAGAGCTACGACCCTCGCTCCTACATGAAGAAGGCCGAGGTAGGGATGGCGAACCGGGTCGTCGAGGCCGCCGAGCAGCTGCTGTCTGCCGGGAAGACCATCGGTTGATGGATCGAAGGCACCAGACCTGGGCCACATCGGAGCGATTCGTCCCCAAGACATTCGTCCGTCCCTTCGTTCGGTTCACCCGAATCGAGGCTGCGTCGGGGATCGTTCTCCTCGCTGCAGCGGTCATGGCGATCATCTGGGCCAATTCCCGGTGGTCGGCCACCTACTTCCAGATACTCGAGACCCATCTCACCGTCGAGTTCGGGGGCTTCCACTTCGACGAGAGCGTCCTTCACCTGATCAACGACGGCCTGATGGCCATCTTCTTCTTCGTCGTCGGTCTCGAGATCAAGAGACAAGTGGTGCTCGGAGACCTTCGGGACCCCAAGACCGCGGCCCTTCCCGTGATGGCCGCACTTGGCGGCATGGTCATCCCTGCCCTGATCTATCTGGCCTTCACCGTCGGCACGGGGGGGGAAGCGGTGCGGGGTTGGGGAATACCGATGGCCACCGACATCGCCTTTGCAATTGGCCTGCTCGCACTGCTCGGGCCCCGGGTGCCGGCCGGAGCCAAGCTGTTCTTGCTCACTCTGGCCATCGCCGATGACATCGGAGCTATCACGGTGATCGCGGTCTTCTACACCGATGACCTGCAGCTGACCTACTTCGCGATGGCCCTGGTTGGGCTGGCGCTCGCCTGGTTTGCCAACAGAGCCCACGTCCGCTCGCTTGCGTTCTACGTCCCACTCGGAATCGTGATCTGGTTCTTCACACTGGAGTCCGGGATCCACGCCACTCTGGCGGGCGTGGCCCTTGGTTTCCTGACCCCGGCACGGCCCATGTATCCGCCGTTGGAGTTCGACCGCAGAGCCCGAGCAATTCTCGACACCTTTCCGAACGAGCCGGAGAGCGATGAGGCGCGGGAGCACGCCGATCACGAGGCGCTCCTACTCAGTGACATCTCGGCCGAAGCCGTCTCCCCGCTCAGCCGTCTCGAGCACCGGCTGCAGACATGGAGCGCATTCGTGGTCGTGCCTCTGTTCGCCCTGGCCAATGCAGGGGTCGACTTCCGGGGGGTGAGCATCGGCGACTCGCTCACCTCCAGCGTGGCTCTCGGCGTTGCCGCGGGCCTGGTGGTGGGCAAGATCGTCGGGATCAGTCTCTTCTCCTTCCTTGCAGTGCGACTCGGGCTCGGTCGTCTCCCAGCAAAGACCGGTTGGCCCCAAGTGGTTGGCCTCGGCGCCGTCGCCGGGATCGGGTTCACAGTGGCGCTGTTCGTCGCCGGCCTGGCCTTCTCCGACCCGGCTACCAACGACCTGGCCAAAGTCGGGATCTTCGCCGGCTCGCTGGTCGCGGGCGCCATCGGCGCCGCAATCCTCTCTCGAGCCAGACCGGCGACAGCATGAGTAGACCGCCCCTGACCTTCACCTGCATCGACTGCGGAGGAGTGGCTCACCTGATCACCTTCCTACCTCAGGACGCCGAGCTGGAGC
>JBFYOJ010000127.1:0-3712 GCA_041303885.1 Acidimicrobiia bacterium
TTGCTCGAGGTCAGGGGTGACTCGATGATCGGTGCCGGGATCTTCGAGGGCGACCTCGTAGCGATCCGAAGTCAGAAGGACGCACGCGACGGTGAGATCGTCGCTGCCCTGATCGAAGGCGAAGAGGCGACTGTGAAGCGGCTTCGCCGTCGGGACGGCAAGGTCATCCTCGAATCGGAGAACCCGGCCTACCCGCCGATGGTGTTCACCGACGGCGTGGAGTTGGTCGGGAAGGTCGTCAGCGTCCTACGCCGTTATCCCTGATCGAACACCCCGCTGAACGAGTACTCGGCGGGCCCGATCAGCCAGGCCACCTTGTCTTCGATGACTACCCGGCCCGAACCCCCGGGGACGTCGACCTGGATCTCGCCATCGGCTCCGTCGAGTGCCACCGCAGCAGCAGCGACCATGCCCGTGCCACAGGCGAGGGTTTCCCCGACACCCCGCTCCCACACGCGCATCGTGACCTTGTGATCTGACACCGATATGAACTCGACGTTGCACCCTGCGTCGAACCCGGCCTCCCGTGCCACTCTGGCCCCGACTTCGGAGACATCGATCGACGCCGGATCCTCGACGATGCGAACCGCATGCGGATTGCCGGTGTCCACCAACCGGTAAGTGAATCCGTCGATGGTCTCCTCACCCTCGATCAGCACGGGGCCGATCTCGGCCTCGACCTGGTCACCACGCAAGCGCACCCTCCGCACGCCGGCCGGGGTGTCGACCTCGAATTCGCTCCCCCTGGTCCACCCCCGGTCCGATGCATAACGGGCCACGCAGCGAAGGCCGTTGCCACACATCTCTGCCGGGCTCCCATCGGCATTCCAGTAGTCCATCACGATCGGCGATCCGGGTGCCACGACTAGAACACCGTCGGCGCCGACGCCAAAGTGCCGATCACAAAGACGAATCACACTGGACGTCTCGGGCTTGGACGGTCCCTCGAGCACCACGAAGTCGTTGCCCAGGCCCTGCATCTTGGTGAACTCGAACCGGCTCATGCGTAAGTCTCCATCACCCGGGTCGTCCTCTGGTCGGGATCGGGGATCCAGGGTATCCAGCGTATTCGCGGATCACGCTGAAACCAGGTTCGCTGTTTTCGGGCAAGACGCTTGGTGTTCGATGCAATGCGGGTGAAGGCCTCATCCAGCCCGATCGCGCCCTCGAGCGCCTCGAGGATCTCGCGATATCCGACCGCTGTCCGGGCTGTGCGACCCAATCTCGGGGCGAGCCGTCGGACCTCGTCCACCAGTCCCCCCTCTCTCATTCGCTCGAGACGGTGATCGACCCTGGCATCGAGCTCCCCGTCGGGGTCGAGCCCGACCGCGGTGAACTCGATCTCGGGCACGTACCGCCGCACGTCCTCGGCCAGCGCGGTCCTTGCCCTGCCGCTGGGTGTCTCGCCGGTCAGCTCGAAAATCTCCAAAGCTCGGATCACACGTCGCGGGTTGGCCAGGTCGACATGGGACCGTGCCTCGGGATCCAAAGCAACTAGCGCTCGCACCAATTCGGCGTCGTCGCTCTCTTCCAACTCGGCGCGCAGAGCCGGATCGGTGGGCGCAAAGCTCATCGGGTCGACCAGGGCGCGAAAATGGAGACCCGATCCACCGGTGATGATCAAGACCGGGGCGGCCGACCCGTCGAGCACCGAGCGGCCGAGCCGTCTGAAATCGGCGACGGTGAACTCGTCCTCGGGATCGGCGATGTCGATCATGTGATGAGGGATGCCGCGTCGCTCGAGAGCCGTTGGTTTGGCCGTGCCTATATCCATCCCTCGATACACCTGCATCGAGTCGACCGAGACGATCTCACCACCGAAATGCTCCGCCAGACGGATCGCCACCTCGGTCTTCCCGGCGGCGGTGGGGCCGAGGAGGGCCAGGACCTGGGTCAGACCGGGCTCCCCACCAGATGATGCTGATGTGCGGATTCGATGGCGACGTCGAAGAACACTCCTTCGGGATGGTCGCCAGGGACGTGGACCACCTTCCCGGTGCGGGTACGGGTGGTGGCAACATGAGGGTCTTTCCGGGACGGCCCCTCACCGAGAACTTCGACCGTCTTCCCGGTCAGTTCCGCGTTCTTCTCACCCGAGATCCGGTTCTGCAGGTCGGCGAGCCGGGCGAAACGCTCCTTGACCACTTCATCAGGGAGGAACCGATCGGTCATCGACGCGGCCGCCGTGCCGGGCCGGGACGAGAAGATGAACATGAAGGCCTGGTCGAACCGAGCCGCCTCCACCACCTCCAGGGTGTGCTCGAAGTCCTCCTCGGTCTCACCCGGGAACCCGACTATCACGTCTGTGGATACCGCCAGGCCGGGGATGGTCTCACGCGCCATGGCGAGACGCTCGATGTACTTCGCCCGGGAGTATCCGCGGTGCATGGCGCGCAGCATCCGGTCCGAGCCTGACTGCAGCGGGAAGTGGAGATGCTCACACACCGCTTCGGTCTCGGCCATGGCCAACGCCACGTCCTCCCGGAAATCGTTGGGATGAGGGCTGGTGAAACGGACCCGGCGGATCCCTTGAACCGCCCCAACCCGGCGAAGCAATTCGGCGAAGATGGGACGTCGCCTGCCATCGAGGGCCAGGTCCCGGCCATAGGTGTCGACGTTCTGCCCGAGGAGAGTGACCTCGACCACACCGTCGCCGGCGAGCCCCTCCACCTCGCGGACGATGTCGCCGGGGCGTCTCGAGGTCTCCACGCCACGCACCGAGGGCACAATGCAGAAGGTGCAGGTGTTGTTACAGCCGACCTGGATCGTCACCCAGGCGGAATGATGCAGCTCACGCTTCACCGGCAGCGAGGAGGGCATCGCCTGCAACTCGTCAACGACCTCGGTGATCGGGCCCCATTGCTCGGCATGGTCCATCAGATCGAGAACCCGGTCGAGATTGTGGGTGCCCATGACCACGTCGACCCAGGGAGCACGCTCGCGGACCAGGTCCCGTTCCTTCTGGGCGGCACAGCCGCCCACCACGAGGAGCATCTCGGGGTTGAGGTCCTTGATCGCCTTGAGCTGGCCGAGGTTGCCGTACATGCGGTTGTCGGCGTTTTCCCTGATGGTGCAGGTGTTTATGTAGACGACGTCGGCGTCCTCGAACCCCCGGGCTGGGGTCATTCCGTCCACTTCGAACAGCCCGGCAATCCGCTCCGAGTCGTGTTCGTTCATCTGACAGCCGAAGGTCCGGATGAAATAGCGCTGACCGGCTCGTGTCGGCTGACGCCGGGCCGGTTCGCGCACACCTGGAATCGGAAGCAGGATGGATTGGGTCATTTGCTCGCCTCAGCGGGCGAAGTCGGTCGCCCGAAACTCCCGGATCACCGTGACTTGGATCTGACCCGGGTACTGGAGGTCTTCCTCGAGTTTACGGGCGATCTTTCGGGATAGCTCCCTGGCCTCGAGATCCGAGACATTGCCTGGATCGACCACCACCCGCACTTCGCGCCCGGCCTGGAGGGCGAAGACATGGTCGACTCCCGGGAACTCCATGGCCAGCGTCTCGAGACGCTCCAGTCTCTTGACGTATCCCTCAAGCGTCTCTCTCCTCGCCCCCGGCCTGGCTGCCGAGACTGCGTCGGCGGCCTGGACGATGACGGCAAGGACCGTTCTCGGTTCCACTTCGTTGTGATGGGCCTCGATCCCATGGACCACCGCCGGGTCCTCGTCGAATCGGCGGGCGATCTCGGCCCCGATCAGGGCGTGC
>JBFYOJ010000128.1:0-10593 GCA_041303885.1 Acidimicrobiia bacterium
CTTGGTCTGGGCAATGGTGAGATTGTGCAGGACGTTCAAATGCGGAAACAGGTTGAACTGCTGGAAAACCATCCCGATCCGGGTCCGCAACTTGTCCACGTCGGCATCGGGATCGGTGATGTCCTCGCCTTCGATCAGGATCGTCCCCGAAGTCGGGTCCTCGAGTCGGTTGACGCAACGAAGCAGAGTCGACTTGCCCGAGCCGGACGGTCCAATGACACACACCACTTCGCGATCGGCAACCTCGAAGTCGATGCCCTTCAGGACCTCCAACGCGCCGAAGCGCTTGTACAGATCGTTTATCTCGATGGCGGGAACCGTCATCGCGCCCTGGCCGCCTTTCTCTCCAAGCGGCGCACCAATGCCGTGAGCGGCAGCGTGATCAACAGGTAGACGATCGCCGCCACAGTCAAGGGCGTTGCGTTCCGGGTTGTCGTCATGAAGTCACGGGCGAATTTGGTCAACTCCTTGGTCATGGGAGTCGTGCCCAGGACGAAGAGCAGCGATGTGTCTTTGATCAGGAGCACGAACTCATTGGTCAAGGGCGGGATGATGATTCGGAACGCCTGAGGCAACACGATCGACATCAGAGCGCGTGTCGACGACATCCCGAGGGATCGAGCCGCCTCGGACTGACCACGAGGGACAGCCAGAACGCCGGCCCGTATGGTTTCCGCCATGTACGCGGCGGCTACGACACCGAGAGCGACCGACCCCGTGACCAGCGTGCCCCCAGGGAGACGGAACCCATCGAAGGCGATAGGCAGCCCGAATCCAAACAGAATGATGGTGATCAGGGCGGGCAAGCCCCTGAACAACTCGATGTACCAGGTGGCAAACAACCGGTAGGGCCTGATCGTGGACAATTTCATGAGGGCAAGGACCAGGGCAAGGATCAGACCGAAGCTGAACGAGCCGGCGGTGTAGACCAGGGTGTTCCGGGCCGCGATGGTCAATACCTCGGGGAGCATGTCCTGCATGACCTCGAAGTTGAAGAACAGCCTCTGGATGCGCTCCCAGTCGGCGACAACGATCGTGACGAGGATCATCGCCACGAAGATGCCGTACATGAGACCGCGGATCAGACGCTGGCGTTGTCTCGGCTTCAGGGCCATGAGCGAAGGGCGACCCTAGTGGGTCGCCCTTCGTGATCGAGTGGGTCCCGGTTTACTCGAACCAGTCGGCGTAGATCTGGTCGTACGTCCCGTCGTCTTCGAACTTGGCCAGTGCCGCGTTCACCGCCGCGAGGATGTCCTCGGCGCCTTCCTCCTTCACCGCGAAGCCATAGAACTCCTCGGTCGGATAGGTCTCGACCACCGATGCCCCTTCGTTGTTGAGCGCGTAGTCGCCGTTGGTGACGATGTCCTGGAGCACTCCCTGGACCGTGCCCGCTTCGAGCGCCAGGAACATGTCGCCTGGAGCGTCGAATGAGACCAGCTCAGCGTCCGCGGGCGCGTTCTCCTGGGCGTAGATCTCTCCAGTGGTGCCGCTCTGCACCGCGATCGAGCTGCCACCGAAATCGGCGAGGGCGGCGAGACCGGACTCATCGAGGACGAGCAGCGATTGATCGCCGCTGAAGTACGGCTCGGAGAAGTCGATGTTCTCCTCGCGCTCCGGTGTGATCGTGATCGAGGCGGCGGCGACGTCGCAATCACCGGCCTCCATTGCCAGCCCCGAGGTAATCGGGTCGAACCCGGTGTTGTTGACCGCAAGGGCGAGCCCGAGGTCGTCGGCAATGGCACGCATCAGCTCGATGTCGAAGCCGGTGTACCCGCCTTCTGCGTCCGGGTCCTCCATCTCCATCGGCGGATACGGCGCATCGGTGCAAACCGTGAGGGTTCCATCGGTGACCAGGTTGAGGTCGCTCCCATCTCCTCCGCCCTCATCGTCGCCACAGGCAGCGACCACCAGGGCAAGGGTGGCGAGCATCGCCAGCATTCGGGTCGTTCTTCTTCTCATTCTTCCTCCATGGGGATCCCGGAAACCAGTCCCGGGGATGGCTAGAAGGGTAATCCGTCCATGACCCCAGCGAGATGGCCGGCAACCGCGGCACCCGAAAGGGAGTTTGGACAGCCCCGGCCGACCGGCGTCTGTTCGCCCGGAGGAGTGCCAACCGGCCCAACCATCACCCGGTGAGACGGTTGCCGACGGGCGAAGTCGGCCGGCCAGGTCACAGCGTCAGAGCACCAGCGGCAACATACGGGTCGAGGCGGAAGCCCCGGCCGACCGGCGTCTGTTCGCCCGGAGGCGCGCCAACCGGCCCAGCAATCACCCGTCCCGGTGAGACGGTTGCCGACGGGCGAAGTCGGCCGGCTGAATAACTGCCAGCACCCGCGACACCACCGAGTCGGAGTCGAGACCAATCGAGCGAACGATGTCCGAAGGCGACCCGAAGGGGAGGAATTGGTCCGGCACTCCGATGCAAATGACCTTCTTGACCAACCCTGCACTCGCGAAGGCCTCCATCACGGCCGCACCGAACCCACCCGCGACCACGTTGTCTTCGAGGGTGACCACATGCCCGGCGGGTGCTGCCCATTCGAGAATTCGTGGGTCGAGCGGCTTGACCCATCTCGCGTTGACCACCCCGACCGAGAAGCCCTTGGCCCGGAGATCGGCGGCGGCCTTCTCTGCGGTCTCCACCATCCGCCCTGCCGCAACCATCAGCACGTCGGAGCCGTCGGAGAGAAGTTGGGCCTGACCAATGATCAGAGGCTCCACCGGGACTGCCGGGACCGAGACGGCTGCTCCCTTCGGGTAGCGGATGGCGATCGGCCCGTCGTGGTCGACGGCGGTCTCGATCATGGCGCACAACTCCGTTGCATCGGCTGGGACTCCGATGGTCATGTTCGGCACCATGCGCAGATAGGAGATGTCGAACACTCCGTGATGTGACGGCCCGTCGGGGCCGGTGATTCCCGCCCGGTCGACAAGGAAAGTCACCGGCAGGTTGTGGAGGGCTACGTCATCCACGATCTGGTCGAAGGCACGCTGGAGGAACGCCGAATAGATGGCAACGACGGGCCGTTTGCCTGCCATGGCCATGCCGGCCGCGAGGGTGACCGCATGTTGCTCGGCGATCCCGGTGTCGAACACCCGGTCCGGGAAGCGCTGCCACATTTGCATCAGCCCGGCGGTGGTAACCATCGCCGCCGAGATGCCCACCAGATCCGGCCGGGTGGCGGCGGCCTCGGCAACCGCCTTCCCGGCGACGTCGGTGAGGCGCAGCTCGGTGTTGAGCGCCTTGCCTGTGGCCAGATCGAAGGAGCCCACCCCGTGGAGCTTCTCCAGATCGTCCTCGATCGCAGGCTTGTAACCGTTCCCCTTCTCGGTCACCACATGGATTACCACCGGCTGGTCATAGGTCTTGGCCGTGTGGAAAGTCTCCTCGAGCAAATCCATGTCGTGCCCATCGATCTGCCCGGTGTATTTGAGATCGAGGGCGTCGAACACCGTGGACGGCTCCAGGATCTGCTTCACCGCGTCCTTGAGTCGACCGGCGAGCTCATCAGCCGTCTCCCCGACGAGGGGAAGCCCGCGAAGCATCCGACCCAGTGTTCGCTTGGTCTTCTCATAGCGCGGGTCGAACCGGTAGTGGGCCAGAGTGGCCAGAGCGGCAAGTCCGCCGACCGTGGGCGCATAAGAGCGACCGTTGTCGTTGAGAACGATGATGAGACGTTGCGGTTTGGTCACCGCGATGTGATTGAGGGCCTCGTAGGCCATTCCCCCGGTCAGGGCGCCATCGCCGATGATCGCCACCGTGTAACCGGGGTATTCGGCGAGGGCGTGGCCAAGTGCGTAGGACAGCGACGTGGAGGCATGGCTGTTCTCGACGAAGTCGTGTGGAGACTCCTCCCGGCTCGGGTACCCGGAGAGGCCGCCGGTGTGGCGGAGCCGGTCGAAGTCGCCCATTCTGCCGGTGAGCAGCTTGTGCACATAGGCCTGATGGCCGACGTCCCAGATGAACCGGTCGCGTGGCGAGTCGAATGAGCGGTGCAGGGCGATGGTGAGCTCGACCACGCCGAGATTCGGTGACAGGTGACCACCGGTCTTGGAGACCTTGTCCAGGATGAACGTGCGGATCTCCTCGCTGAGGATCGCCAGCTCGTCCTTGCTCAGCCCGCGCAGGTCCGCAGGGCCCGAAATCGTTTCGAGGATCGACATGCTCAACCCATTCAGGCTAGTGGCCTGCCGGTGATTCCTCTTCGAGAACAGGCAGCCGGACGGTGAACACGGAGCCGACACCGAGCTCGCTCTCGGCCTCGACCTCACCGCCATGACTCTCCACCACATGCTTGACGATGGCGAGGCCGAGCCCGGTGCCGCCGGTCGCCCGGGACCGCGCGGCATCCACCCGGTAGAACCGCTCGAAGACACGTCCGAGGTCCCTGGTGGGAATCCCAACCCCGCTGTCCTCGACCTTCAGCACCGCGACCTCGCCCATTGCCTTCAGCTCGATCCGAATCGTGCCGCCGGCGCCTGTGTAGCGGACTGCGTTGTCCAGGAGATTGCGAATTGCGATCGCCACGTCGCGCCTGCTGCCTGCGACCCGAACCGGAGTCACATCGACGTTCAGCGCGATGCTGCCCTTCTCTGCCAACGGGCGAATCCGCTCGACCTCCTCCTTGAGAAGGAGGTCGAGGCTCAAGGGATCGAGCTCCGGCTGATCACGTTCGAGACGGGACAGATCGAGCAGATCGGTGACTAGGCGGTCGAGTTGGTGAGCAGAATCTTCGATCTGGCGGGCGAATCGGATCGAAGAGTCGTCGCCGCGTACCACGGCCATCTGCAGCGCTTCGGACGAGGCGATGATGGAAGCCACCGGTGTCTTCAACTCGTGTGAGGCATTGGCAACGAAGTCCCGTCGCACTGCGGCGGCACGCTCCCGGTCCGTCACGTCGACGACAACGAGCAGCGCCCTCAGATCCTCGGCAAACGGCGTAGCCACCCCGAGCAGCATTCGGACCGGCCGCCCGTGATCCACCACACGAGTCACCGGGGACCGAGTTTCGCGACACTCCCGGACCGCTGCCTGGAATGGAAACGGAGCCAGCCCGGATAGTGAGTCCGGGATGACTCCCAGCAGCTCGTATGCCGCGGGGTTGGCGTAGGCCACGCTGTCGTCTTCCTCCAGGAGGATCGTGCCCTGGGGCAGTGCCCCGAGCACCACTTCCAGGGTCGAAGAGGCGCGTTCCGCCTCGCGCAGCCTGGCCCGGTTCTCGGTGTCCAACCGCTGTATGCCCATGACCAGCCGACCGATCTCCGGCGACTTCGTGGTCGGCACCGGCGGAGCGGGCAGGTCGTCGGCCATGACAAGTGTCATCTCGGTCAATTGGGCGATCGGGGTGGACACCCGCCTCGCCAGCCAGGTGACGACTCCGAGGCCCACAAATCCCACGGCGATGGCGATGAGCACAATCGAAGTCCGGTATGGCGAGGTGAGGGCGACCAGATCACGTGCCGCCGCGGATAGCCGGAGCACGCCACCCTCAGCCGGGATCGCCAGGTAGAGCTGGTCGAAACCGGTGCTCTCACTCACCCGCCGGGCACGGCCCGTCTCTCCCGCCAACGCCGCGGCAACCTCGGGCCGGCTCGCGTGGTTGTCCAGCACCGCCGCGTCGGTGTGCGAGTCGGCGAGCACCACCCCGTCGTCTTGGATGACGGTGATCCGGTATCCGCTCGCCTGGAACATGTCATCGACCCACTGCTGGAGATCGCCCTCATCGTCGGGCATGCCCTGCTCGGCGATCCTCGCACCGGTCTCGAGCTGTTCGTACAGCCGCTCAGTGAATGTCTCATCCATCGACAGATAGAAGAACCAACCGAGGACTGCGATCAGCACCAAATAGACGAGAGCAAATGAGAGGAGGAGCCGGGATGTCGGCGTGGTCCTGGCCGAGCTCCTAGAGGTCATCGACGAACTTGTAGCCCAGCCCCCGCACCGTGACGATGTACTTCGGATGCGCCGGATCCGGCTCGAGCTTCTGACGCAACCGCTTGATGTGCACGTCCAGAGTCTTGGTGTCCCCGAAATAGCTCGGGCCCCAAACGTCGTCGATCAAAGTGTGCCTGGCAGCCAGACGGTTCTTCCGCCTCATCAGCGATTCGAGCAGCTCGAACTCCTTGGGTCTGAGCTCGACCGGCTTCGCATCGACGCGAGCCTGGTGGGCATCGATGTCGAGCTCGATCGGCCCAGCCCTGAGCACCTCGTTCGACTCCGCCAGCACACCCGAACGTGCCGCCCGTCGCAGGTTGGCCCGGACCCTCGCCATCAGCTCTCTCATCGAGAACGGCTTGGTCATGTAGTCGTCGGCGCCCAGCTCGAGACCGGCGACCTTGTCGGACTCTGCGTCTTTGGCGGTGAGCATGATGATCGGCACATCCGATGACGCCCGGATCTGCCTGCAGACGTCGAGGCCTGACATTCCGGGCAGCATCAGGTCGAGAACGACCAGATCCGGCTGGTTGACCCGGGCCGACTCAAGGCCGCCGAGCCCGGACTCGGCAACCAGAACCTCGAAACCCTCCGTGTCCAAGGCGTATCTGACCGACTCCGCAAGGCCCGGCTCGTCCTCGACGACGAGGATCCGGTGGCGTCGGCTATCAACCGGAAGTGTCATGGTCCGATCCGTTGAGACCTTCCTCGTTGAATTCCGAGCGCTCACCGGTGATCAGGTAGACGGTCTGCTCGGCAAAGTCGACGGCCTGGTCGCCAACTCGCTCCAACGCCCGGGAGGTCATCAGCATCTTGGTCGACCACTCGAGGAGCCCCGGATTCCCGGCGACGGCGACAACCTCCTGGTACATATTGGCGTTGAGCCGGTCCACCGGCTGATCCATCGCCGGAAGCAGACGCGCCTCGTCCAGATCCTGTCTCACGTACGCCTCGATCGCAGTCCGGATCATGGGGCGGACCAGGTCGCCCATCTCCTGGATCTGACTGCAGATCCTCTCCGCCCTGGGCAGACCTTCGTTGAGTTTGGCGATCTTGGCGATGTTCACGCACTGGTCACCCATTCGCTCGAAGGTGGCATTCAGCTGTAGCAGCACGCTCATCCGCCTCAGGTCGGAGCCGAGCGGCTGGAACCTCGCCATCATGTAGGTCCAATTGTGGTGAATGTCGAAGTACAGACGGTCGATCTCGGCGTCCTCGGCGATGACCCGGTTGGCGAGATCGATGTCCCCGGTTGTCACCGCCTCGACCGCCATCTCTACCATGTGCTCGGCGCGGTCGACCACACTGAGGACCTTCTGCTCCAGACCGGCGAGCTCTTGATGGAAGTGGACATTGGTGTCCCTGACCTCGGTCATCCGAACCGTCCTGTGATGTAATCCTCGGTGTCTTTCTCCTTGGGTGCGGTGAACAGTTGTTCGGTCGAGCTGAATTCGACCAGGTAACCCGTCCGCTGACCCACATCACTCAACTTCACGTTGAAGAACGCGGTGTGATCGCTGACCCGAGCCGCCTGCTGCATGTTATGGGTGACGATGATGATCGAGTACTCGTTCTTCAGATCGAGCATCAACTCCTCGATCCTCAAGGTTGCGATCGGGTCCAGCGCAGACGCCGGCTCGTCCATCAGCACGATGTCGGGATTGGTCGCAATGGCACGGGCGATACAGAGACGCTGTTGCTGTCCGCCGGAAAGGGAATAGCCGCTGTCCCCCAGCTTGTCCTTTACCTCGTCCCATAGGGCTGCCGAGCGGAGGGCCGTCTCGACCAGACCCTCCATCTCCGACTTGGACCCTTTGAACCCGTTGATCTTCGCTCCCCAGCTCACGTTCTCGTAAATCGACTTGGGAAACGGGTTTGGCTTCTGGAACACCATCCCGATCCGGCGGCGCACCTCGACCGGGTCTACCTCGGGCTCGTAGATGTTCGTGCCGTGAAACCTCACCACACCCTCCACCCGTGCTCCGGGAATCAGGTCGTTCATCCTGTTCAGCGAGCGGAGCACCGTTGACTTCCCGCATCCAGAAGGACCGATCAGGGCGGTGATCTCATTCCGTGCGAAATCCAGGTTCACATCACGGACCGCCAGGAAGTCCCCGTAGTAGACGTTCATGTCCTCGGTTGAGATGGCCGCCTCGACGACATCGACAGCGGCGTCCACGGAGGCCGGGATGGTGTTCCGTCGCACCTCTGGGGGATTGGTCAAGACAGCCTCGATCTTCGTCTCATTGGTCACATCTTGCTCCTGGAGTATCGATTGCGGAGAATCACTGCGGTGGCGTTCAGGGTCAGGAGGAGGATCAAGAGGACCAGGATCGCCGCCGCTGCGATGTTCTGGAACTCCTGTTGCGGTCGGGCGGTCCACTGGTAGATCTGGATGGGCAAAGCAGTGAACTTGGAGAACGGCCCCGTGGGGTCGACAGTGATGAACGTCGACGCCCCGACCACCACCAACGGCGCGGTCTCGCCAAGGGCGCGGGCGAGAGCGAGAATCGACCCGGTGAGGATTCCGGGCATGGCGACAGGCAGGATGTGCTTGCGGATGGTCTGCCACTTTGTCGCTCCCAGGGCGAGACCGGCGGCGCGGAGCGAGTTGGGAACGGCCCGTAATGCTTCCTGCGAGCTGATGATCATGACGGGGAGGATGAGAAGGCCCAGCGTCAGGCCCGCGGCGAGAATGGTACGGCCGTTCTCCGAGACTCCCTGGCCTTCGCCCAGGAACAAGGAACCCGAAGTGAGGGGCTCGAGGGCGCGGACCAGGATGGCCAGCCCGAGCATGCCATAGATGATCGAGGGCACCCCGGCCAGGTTGTTGATGTTGGTCTGGATGAGCCGATTCACCCGGTTCGGCTTGGCGAACTCCTCGAGATAGATAGCGGCCGCCACCCCGACCGGGAAAGCAAAGAGCACGGTTATCGCCATCAGCCACAACGACCCCAGAATGGCAGTGCGCACCCCGGCGAGCTCGGGGACATCCGACTGGGGCGAGGTGACGAACTGCCAGTTGAGCCAGGCGCGGAACTCGGGTTGCGCTCCCGGGTGCCTCTCCTGGAAATCGGCAGAGGCGATCTCGGCCTCGATCGCCTCGCGATCAGTGATCGATTCCACCAGATCCCATGTCTGCACCACATCGGGGACCACCACCCGTTCATTGACCAGCTGGAGGATGTTCGACTGATCTCGTGGCGCCAGGGCGCATCCGGTAGGAGGCTCCGGGGAGGCGCAGATCTCGATCCAGGTCGCCTCCGATTCGAACACCAGCCTGTCCTCGAAGAACCGCTGATCCCGTTCCAGACGCCGGCCGACGTTGTTGGTGACCGCACCAGCCAGTACTTCGACGAGCTCTTCCTGGCTCAGATCGGCAAGACCGACTTGAGCCGGGTCGTAACCGAGAGACTCGACGATCTCCTCGGGCTCAACGGCGTTGACGATGGCGGTCATCCCGAAGGCGCCGTTGATGATGGTGTAGAGGAGCGTTGCGAGCGCCAGGATGGTGAGCAGCAGCACCAAGAGGAAGATGATCCGTGCCCAACCTTCGCGTCTCCTTCGGGCGCCGATCTGGCGCTGAAGGTCCTCACCTTCCGGGAACAGGTCGGAGTAGTCCTTCGAGTCCAGCTCGAGAACGGGAACCGGGCGACTCACTCGTAGGTCTCCCTGAATCTCTCGACGAAACGACGGCTCAGGACATTCAGACCGAGCGTGATCAGGAACAGCGTCAGCCCGATCGCGAAGATCGAGGTGTAGTCGATCGAGTTGTAGCTGAGATCACCGCCGGAGATTCGCACGATGTGCCCGGTCATTGTCTCCCCGGCCACGAATGGGTTGAGGATGTAGCCGAACAGGGGATCTTCACCCCAGGTGAAGTTCCGCGGCGTGGCGCCCGACGCCAAGGCCACCACCATGGTCTCGCCGATTGCCCTCGATGCGGCAATGACGATCGCCGCGGTCACCCCGGAGAGCGCAGCGGGGAACACAATTCGTGTGGCCACCTCGAACCTGGTGGCGCCGAGACCGTAGGCAGCCTCCTTGAACGAACGGGGGACCGCGTATAGGGCATCTTCGGCGAGCGAGCTGACCAGAGGGATGATGAGGATCCCGATCACGATCCCGGCTGAAGCAGTGTTGAAGATCTCGACGGTGGCAATGCCGAATACCGAACGGAGAAGCGGTGTCATGAAGGTCAGCGCGAAGTAGCCATAGACCACCGTCGGGATCCCGGCGAGGACCTCGAGAATCGGTTTGATCACTGCCCTCACTCTGGGTCTGGCGTACTCGCTGAGGTAGATGGCGGAAGCCAGTCCGAGCGGGATGGCGACGACCAGGGCAATTCCGGTGACGATGAGAGTGGCAAGTACCAGAGGGAAGATGCCGAACTGCTGGATGGTCGGCTGCCAGTTGGTCCCCGTGACGAATTCGGACAGTGTCACTTCGGGATCCATGAAGAAGAGCAGCGCCTCTCGTGCCAACACCACGACGATTCCGATCGTTGTGGCTATTGAGAGGGCACCCGAGATGAGAAGAAACGCCCGGACGACGAACTCCCCAGGGCGCCTCCGCTTCTTGTACCAGTCGCCCGCTTCTACCGATACCGTCTTGCTGGTCATCTCCCTACCGAACCCCTGTTGGCCCGAAACCTACCG
>JBFYOJ010000129.1:0-3412 GCA_041303885.1 Acidimicrobiia bacterium
ACCTGCCGCGCCGCGATCCGGGGTGGATGGGACCGGGGCGGTGATGACCTGGGCCTCTTCGGGGTGACCTTGTACTTACCGGGAGACGACTGAGCCCCGGGGCCCCCCTATGGCCCCGCGCCAACCGGGGCGGGCGCTTTCTTCTCTGCCTCTTCGATGATCGCGATGGTGTGGACGACGGTGTCCGGGTTGAGGCTGATCGAGTCGATGCCCATGTCGACCAGCCGCCGGGCGACCTCGGGGAAGTCCGAGGGAGCCTGGCCGCAGATCCCGATGTGTCTGCCATGTCGATGGGCACCCACGACGGCGAGCCGGATCATCTCCATCACTCCTTCGTCACGCTCGTCGAAGTCGAATGCGACCAGCTCGGAGTCGCGGTCGACACCGAGCACGAGCTGAGTCAAGTCGTTGGAGCCGATGGAGAAGCCGTCGAAGATCTCGGCAAATGCATCGACCTGGACGACGTTGTTGGGGATCTCGCACATGACGTAGACCTCGAGGCCGTTCTCCCCCCTGCTCAAGCCGTTCTGCGCCATGACTTCCAGAACGCGCTCCCCTTCGTCCACCCTCCGACAGAACGGGATCATCAGCTTGATGTTGGTCATTCCCATCGTTTCACGGGCACGCTTCATCGCTTCGCACTCCAGGGCGAAGCCTGCGGCATATGCGGGGTGGGCATATCTCGAGGCGCCCCGGAACCCGATCATCGGGTTGGCCTCAGCGGGCTCGAAACCCCGTCCACCCAGCAGGCTGGCATATTCGTTGGTCTTGAAGTCCGACATCCGGACGATGACCGGACGCGGATAAAAGGCCGCGGCGATGGTGCCGACCCCTTCGGAGAGACGCTCGACGAAATACTCCGAACCGCTCTCGTGCCCCTCGATCAACTCCAGTACGCGTTCGCGTTCTGTCTCGTCCACGATCTTCTCGGGATCGAGCAATGCCATGGGGTGGGCCCGGATCGACTCTGAGATGATGAACTCCATACGGGCCAGGCCCACACCGTCGACCGGCAGCCGGGATGTCTGGAATGCCAGGTCCGGGTTCCCGATGTTGACCATGATCTCGGTCTTCGTCCTGGCCACGTCGGTCAGGTCGACCTCTACGATCTCGATCGGGAGGATCCCGGCGTAGACCCGTCCCACGTCCCCATCGGCACATGAGACGGTGACTTCCAGACCTGTCTCGAGCCGCTCGGTGGCGTCGGCGGCGCCAACCACGGCCGGTATGCCCAGCTCGCGGGCGACGATGGCGGCATGACACGTTCGCCCACCGCGATTGGTGACGATGGCGGCAGCCGTCTTCATCACCGGCTCCCAGTCAGGCGTGGTGGTGTCGGCGACCAGCACCTCGTTGGGTTGGAATGTCGCAAGCCCGGCGGACGACGTCACCACCCGCACGGGCCCGGTTGCGGCGGCATTGCCCACAGCCCGGCCCTCGGCGAGGACCTCTGCGCCCGGCTGCACCCGAAACTCGATGAGACTCGTCTTCTTCTTCTGCGAGACGACTGTCTCCGGCCTGGCCTGTACCAGGTAGAGACGGCCGTCGACGCCGTCTTTGGCCCATTCGATGTCCATCGGCATTGGATGGCCGGCCCGGGCGCTGTAGTGCCGCTCGACCTCGATGCCGTAGCCGGCCAGGGTCAGGACCTCGTCGTCGGTGAGGCAGAACCTGGCCCTATCGGCATCGGGCGTCGGCACATTCGATGTCGTCTGGCCTCCACGCCCCTGCGAGTAGACCATCTTGATCTGCTTGCTCCCCAGGCTGCGTCTCAGCACGCACCGGTACCCGAGTCCGTAGGTGGGCTTGTGCACGTAGAACTCGTCGGGGTCGACGACGCCCTGAACGACATTCTCGCCCAGACCGTAGGCACCGGTGATGAAGACCACGTCTTCGAATCCGGACTCGGTGTCGACCGTGAACAGCACACCGCTGCTGGCCAGATCGGAGCGGACCATCTTCATCACGCCCACAGACAGCCCGATCGACATGTGGTCAAAGCCCTGGTCGATGCGGTAGGAAATGGCCCGGTCGGTGAACAGCGAGGCGAAACAGCGTCGGCAGGCCTCGACTACTCGCTCCGCTCCGTGAATGTTGAGGTAGGTCTCGTGCTGACCGGCGAAGCTGGCTGTCGGCAGGTCTTCGGCCGTCGCCGAAGAGCGAACCGCGACGCTCAACCCCGGACCGTACTCATCGACCAACTGCTGGTAGGCCGTGATGATCTCGTCGCGTAGTTGTTCGGTCAGTGGGCTCTCATACACGATCTCTCTCGCACGTCGCGCCCGTGCGGCGAGGTCGGTCACATCGGTCTTGTCGACTCCCCCCATGATCTCTTCGAGCTCCGGCCAGGCGCCCGAGTTGGTGAGAGTGTCCCGGTATGCGGCGGCTGTGATGGCGAACCCGTTGGGGACGTTCACCCCGAGCGGGGCCAACTGGCGATACAACTCTCCCAGGGATGCGTTCTTTCCCCCGACCAGCGGCACGTCATCGATGCCCAGGTCCCCGAACCAACGTATGTACTCAGGCATGCTCAACACTGACTCCTTGGCGCTCGGATGTCGGAGATCTGGGTGACCCCGACCGTTTCAGTCTTCGCGTTCGCGGATGAACCAGAAGACAAGACCAGCCAGCGCGATAAGGATCAACATCGCCCAAAGGACCCGGTGGCCCGACGCGTTTCGATCACGGCTCATATGAACCTCCTTGACCGGATATCTACCCGGCCTCGCTGCCATCCACCAGGGCCAGAAGTCAGTATCGACCGTGGCTCGCCTGAGGGCAGCCGGCGGGACTTTGGCCCGTCCGTTCCATCCATTCTCCCCTATGCCTCAACGGGGCGATATGGCACGGTTCAATCAGCTATCTCCGCCAATGGAAACAAAATACGCATACATCGAGAAGACCGGCCCGTTTCGCCTGCCCCCGAACCTGACCGACTACGCCAAGGAGAGGGCAAGCTTCAGCTGGGACCAGGCCAGGGCTTTCCTCGACCTGCTCCCGGACGGGGAATGGAACATCGCCCACGAGGCGGTCGACCGCCATGTCATATCCGGATCCGGCGACAAGGTCGCCATCAGGTGGCTGGGCCGCAAAGGCGACAGAACCGAACTGACATACTCCGACCTCTCCGGAGCGACCTCTAGGTTCGCCTCGGGTCTGCGCCGGCTCGGCGTCGGCAAGGGGGACCGAGTGTTCATGCTTGCCTCGAGGATCCCGGAGCTCTATATCGCCACCCTCGGGACCTTGAAGAACGGAAGTGTCGCCGCCCCTCTCTTCTCGGCATTCGGCCCGGAGCCCATTCACACCCGCCTATCCATCGGTAAGGGAAAGGTTCTGGTGACCACCCCGCAGCTCTACGAGAGACGCGTGGCCGGGATTCGCGATCAGCTGCCACACCTCGAGCATGTCATCG
>JBFYOJ010000130.1:0-12430 GCA_041303885.1 Acidimicrobiia bacterium
TGACCCGCTACTTCCTGGCCATGTCCTCCCTGGGTCAGACCGGGTTCTTGATCAGCGAACCCGCCCAACTGAGGACCGGATTGATGTTGGCCCGACTCATCGATCGGAGCGACGAACTGACGGGGATGTGGGAGACGCTCTACGACCCGACCGCCTTCCTGGTCGGGCTGGCCGACGACTACACCCCCTCTGAGGTGGTGACCGCCGCTGACACTGTTCGCCCCGGCTGGGAGGACGATCCCGAACTGATCTCGAAGGACACCGATATGGACGCCCTCGCCGACGAGCTGTTGTCGATGCGCCCGGTCGGGATCGACCCCGAGGTTGCCTCGATGCGGGTGATGGGGGCCCGCTACGTGCTCGACTCCTACATCCTCGATCAATTGGTTTACCCCAACGTCATGGAGGGTGGGGACCGCCTCGAAGGCTCTCCGCTCGATGTCGCCGCTGCCTTTGGCAGCGACTGGGCCTATCAGCGACAGGTGGAGGCAGGTGAACCGGACAAGTACCCCGAGTACGACCCGCAGCTGGACGAGATGACCGAGTTGGTCGCCGCCCGGGAGATCGGTGACTGGGCAGGCACCGTCTACGACGGATGGCTCTACGCCATCCAGCCGGTGTGGAACGCCCACGGGGCGGCCTACCCCGATTTCATGCAGACAGAAGTGTGGGCGGCGAAGGCCCACAACGCCGGGTTCGGCAGCTACACCGAGTTGAAGCACGACACCATCCTCTATGCGAAGCAGGCCTTCGCCGAGGGCGAGGCCCCGGCGGCGCCCGCCGAACCGAGACACTGGGTCGAGCCCGAGCCGGTGGTCTACGGCCGGCTGGCAGCAGTGGCAAGACTGTTGCAGCAAGGCCTCGGCGAACGTGGCCTGCTCGCCGACGACGTGGCCGAGATCCTCGACCAGCTCACCGCCATGTATGACACCTTCGAACGACTGGCGGAAGACGAGCTGGCCGGTGAGCCGATCACGGCTGCGGCCAACCAGTGGCTGGAGACGATCGGGTCCCGGTTCGAGTTGCTCTGGCTCCTCGCCGCCGAGAACATCGGTGAGGGCGAAGCCAGCACCGGGGGTTTCCCCGAGTCGCCCAATGACATCGCCGCCCTGGTCGCCGACATCATGTCCAACCCGACAGGTGCTCTCGAGATCGGGACCGGGTACATCGACCAGATCTACGTCCTCGTCCCCAATGACGAAGGAGAGTTCCAGGTGGCCCGGGGTGGGGTCTACTCCTACTACGAGTTCTGGGTCCCCCGCGATGAACGGCTCACCGACGAGGAATGGCGGCAGATGCTGGCCGCTGGCGAAGCCCCGGACCGTCCCGATTGGACACAGGTGTTCCTGGCCGCGCAAAGCTGATCACGCCGGGATCCGGTGGATGGGGCCGCTGCTCCTGAAAGCAATGGACCTTCGCCCCTGATCCGAGCCCGGCTCTCTGTCGATCTCATGGTGTGATGAGCAGACAGATACAGACCCATCCGTCGAGATGGGAGCATCCGAGAGAGTCACAGACGGCTTCACCAAGCAGTCCGCTGAAGAGACTCGTCGTCGGCTCGTGGCTGGTGGGCGCAACATTCGTCTTCCTAGTGTTCCTCCTGATTGGGGTCAATGACCGGGCTGCCCTCCCCCTCGTCGCCCTCCTCGCCATGGCACTCGCCGCGGAGCTCGTCGCCGGGGTGGTGTGTCTGCTCAAGGGCTATTTCGGGGTGGGCTGGCTGGCGACCACCGCATGGCTCGCCTTCCCGATCGGCAGCGCCCTCTCCAGCGCGGCCTTCCCGGAGAGCTGGGAGCCGGCCCTGCTCGGCTCGGCTGCGGGAACCGGAGTGATCTTGGTCGTGGCCGCCCTGGCCGCGGTCACGGCGCCCCGACCGTCTCGTTGGGGGTCCTTCTGGTATCGGGCCGGTTGGGGCAGTCGATCTCACCGGTCGTAAGCCACTTATCCTCGGGTCATGAACGTAACCGTCCTCGGTGGAACCGGCCTCCTCGGCCGGCACCTGACCCCTCTACTCGTCGAGAGAGGCCATCGGGTGACCATCACCGGCCGCTCGGTAGCGACCGAGCCAGGCCCCGGGTTGCGAGGTGTGCGTGTGGATCTGGCCGGCGGCGCTGGCATCACAGAGGCGATCGACGATGCCGAGAGCGTCGTCCACCTGGCTTCGGATTCGTCCCAACCGACCACGGTCGATGTCGACGGGACCGCAAGACTCCTGGAACTGATCGGTGACCGTCATCTCACCTACATCTCGATCGTCGGCGTCGACCGTCACCCGCTCCCCTACTACCAGGGCAAACTCGCCACTGAGAGGCTGATCGAAGATGCGGGTGGGCTCTACACCATCCTCCGCGCCACCCAGTTTCACGACTTGATCGCCTTCTGGATCGGGAGGATGACACGACACCCGATCGGGGTGATCCCGAAGGGATTCGTCTACCAACCGATCGCGGTCGAAGAGGTCGCCGCCGAGCTGGCGAGTCTTGTCGAGACCCGCCCCCAAGGCACGGCACCCGATCTGGCCGGCCCACAGGTCCTCGGCATCGAGCACCTCGCCCGCACCTATCTCGCAGCCTCCGACACTCCAAAGCCAGTGGTGAAAGTGCCACGATTCGGCCCCGCTCCCAGGGCGTCTCGCGCCGGTGTTCTCACCAATCCGCAAAGGGCGATGGGCAAGATCACGTGGGCTGAGTACCTCGCGGGACGGTTCGCGACGCGATGAGACGATCATCAGCCCCGACGGCGGAGCCGATCTCCTGGTTCAAGCCTCGTCTTCTTCCCGGGGACGGCTGATGGCGCAGATGACACCCGAAACCTGGGATTACCTGAGGCGATATGGCGTAGAGGTGTTCGGCGAGGAGGACGAGGTCCTTCGCAGCCTGACCGCCGAGGCTACCGCTGCCGGGCTTCCGGCCATCGCCGTTGCCCCCGACGTAGGAAGGCTCTTGAAGATCCTGACTTCGATGACGCTCGGCCGGCTGGCGATCGAAGTTGGGACCCTGGGCGGGTACTCGAGTATCTGGATCTGCCGGGGGCTGCGTCCCAATGGTCGTCTCATCACCATCGAATACGACCCAAGACACGCCGATTTCGCCGAGCGCCAGTTCGCCAAGGCAGGTCTCGCCGACCGCATCGACCTGCGACGAGGTGCCGGGCTCGAGGTTCTCGACCGGTTGGCCGAGGAACTCGGGCCGGGCAGTGTCGATGTTCTCTTCATCGACGCCGTCAAGTCCGAGTATGTCGGGTACTTCGAGCGCGCCAGGCCATTGATCGCGATCGGGGGCCTGGTGATCGGCGACAACGCGTACGGGACCGGGGATGGGTGGATAGACAGCGGTCACGGGACCGATTCGTTCAATCGTCACATCGCCGGGGATCCCGACTTCGAGGCTGTGGGGCTGCCGATGCGAGAAGGCCTGCTCGTCGCACGCCGGGTCAGCTGAAGTGTCTCGCCGCCGCCGCGCGGTCTGGTTTGCCCATCGGGGTCACCGGCAGTGCCCGAACCCGTAGCCAACGTCGCGGGAT
The DNA here is from genome assembly GCA_041303885.1 of Acidimicrobiia bacterium. GTDB lineage: Bacteria > Actinomycetota > Acidimicrobiia > Spongiisociales > ZC4RG35 > JARDZU01. The sequence continues at coordinate 3,523 of JBFYOJ010000130.1, forward strand.
CATGAATCCCGGGAGACGGTCTCGCAGATGCGACTCCATTCGGATCGGAGTGGCCTCACCGACGTAGAGACAGGCCACTTCCATTCCCCACTCCTCACTGGGGATGCCGATCACCAGGGCTTCTTCCACGCCTGAGATCCGCGACAGGACCGACTCCACCTCCAGCGGGTCGATGTTCTCCCCTCCGCTGACGATCACGATGTCGGCGCGACCGGTGACACGGACGGCGCCATCGTGATCCAGGGCACCGAGATCATTGGTCACGAACCACTCGCCCTCACCACGGTCGGGCTCCCCCACGTACCCAGGCGAGACCATCGGGCCCCGAACCCCGATCCGGCCGTCCGGCTCGACTCTCATCTCGACCCCGGGCAGCGGGTGTGCCTTGTTCTCCAGTGGCGACCCGGGTCGCAGTGTCGCCACCTGACCGCAGGTCTCGGTCATCCCGTAGCTGGGGAGAACCGGCAGCCCGGCCGCGGCCGCGCGGGCGAGGAGATCGTCCGGGATTGGTCCCCCACCGACCAGGACAGCCCGGAGCCCTTGGTAGGGCCCGGGATCCACATCGAGGACACGGGCAAGCATCGTGGGCACGACGGAGGCCATGGTCGCCCCCTCATGCAGCTCGCGCGCGAAGCCGGCGGGATCGAACCCTGGGAGCATCCTCACCGAGCCCCCGACATAGGCCGACCTGAGGACGATCGACAAACCACCGACATGATGGAGTGGCATTGCCAGGAGCCACGTGTCTTCGGGCCCATGGCCCAGGTGATCGACCGAGCCCCGGCAGGCTGCCTCCCAGTTCCCCATGGTCAGGCGGGCCCCTTTTCGCCCGCCGGAGCTTCCCGATGTGTAGATCACGCAGGCAGCGCCGGCGGCCTCGACCATCCCCAATTCGGGCGAGTCCTCGGCCACGATCACGGCAGATCCACCCGACATGACCGCGATCAGATCCACCACCGAGGAGAAGTACGGCCAGGGGCGGAGCACCTCGGCGCCGCCGACCGGGCGCTGTTCCACCGCCTCGACCGTCTCCCCATAGGTCCGGGCTTTCTCGGCGGTCTGGATGAACACCCGATCCGGGTCGTGCCGTCTGAGCCAGTCGAGCAAAGTCGCGCCTTTCCGTCGACGGTGCGCTGAGCCATCGGGCTCGCGCGCCTCACATGCTGATTCTGCCTCTTATCCTCCGGGTCCGTGGTCTCAGAGATATTCGACAGCACCGCTTGGGTCGAGGTTCCCGGCTTCGAGTTCAGCGACATCACCTATCACCGGGCCGCCGGGCAGGGCGTGGTCCGCATCGCCTTCGACCGAGCCGAGGTTCGCAATGCCTTTCGCCCGCACACGGTCGACGAGCTCTTCACGGCGCTGGATCATGCCCGGCAGACCACCGATGTGGGTTGTGTCCTCCTCACCGGCAACGGGCCCTCATCAAAGGACGGGGGATGGGCGTTCTGCTCCGGTGGCGATCAGCGGATCCGGGGCCGCGACGGATACAAATACACCGAGGGAGAGGCGCCCGGCGCACTCGACCCGGACAAGCTCGGGCGTCTCCACATCCTCGAGGTCCAGCGTCTGATCCGGTTCATGCCCAAGATCGTCATCGCCGTGGTTCCAGGGTGGGCAGTGGGGGGCGGCCACTCGCTCCATGTGGTGTCCGACCTGACACTCGCCTCGGAGGAGCACGCCATCTTCAAGCAGACCGATGCCGACGTCGCCTCGTACGACGCCGGCTATGGATCGGCCTACCTCGCCCGACAGGTCGGCCAGAAGCGGGCGCGTGAGATCTTCTTTCTGGGACGGGAGTACTCGGCCCGTGAGGCCTTCGAGATGGGCATGGTCAATGCGGTCATCCCCCACGTGGAGTTGGAGCGAGTCGCATTGGAATGGGGCATCGAGATCACTCGAAAGAGCCCAACCGCCCAGAGAATGCTCAAGTTCGCCTTCAACCTCATCGACGACGGCCTGGTCGGACAGCAGATCTTCGCCGGTGAGGCGACCCGTCTCGGCTACATGACCGAAGAGGCGCAAGAGGGGAGGGACGCGTTCCTCGAGAAGCGGGAGCCCGACTTCGGCCAGTACCCCTGGCATTTCTGATCCGGTGACCACGCTCCAGGCATGGAAGAGCGCAGCGAGGATTCACACCCTCCCCGCGGCAGTGGTCCCCGTCGTGGTCGGCTCGGCCCTTGCAGAGGCGGACGGGGTGTTCCGTTGGGATGCCTTCGTGCTCGCCCTGGTTGCGGCGCTGGCGATCCAAGTGGCGGCGAACTTCGCCAACGACGCCTCGGATGCCCGGAGGGGCGCCGACACCGAAGACCGGTTGGGCCCACCGAGGATGGTTTCCCTGGGTCGCATCACCTCCAGGCAGATGTGGTCCGCCGTCGCCATCGCCATCACAGCGGCCACCGCGGCCGGCATCGCTCTGGCAGTCATCGCCGGGCCGATGGTCCTCGTGATCGGTGTCATCTCGATCGTTGCCATGCTGGGCTATGTGGGAGGGCCGATCCCATACGGTTACCGGGGCTTCGGTGAGGTGTTCGTCTTCGTGTTCTTCGGCGTGGTAGCCACAGTGGGGAGCCGGTACATCCATGACATGACCGCCCCGAGGGCGGCGTGGCTGCTTTCGATACCAATCGGGATGCTGGTCACGGCGATCCTCGTGGCCAACAACTACCGGGACCTCGATACGGATCATGCCGCCAGGAAGCGGACGCTCGCCGTGATCCTCGGGCCGGAGAAGACCAGGATCCTGTTCGCCGTGCTCGTATATGGCGCCTTCCCGCTCATCGTCCTCTTCGCCGTCCTCGACTGGACCCCGCTCCCCACCGCCCTGGCCGCCTTCCTGACCCCTTACGCCACGGGCCCGGTCAGGATCATCTATCGCAAGAGGGACGGGCCGGCCCTGATACGCGCTCTCAAGATGACTGCGAGGCTCCACCTGTGGACCGGTCTGACCCTGGCGGCAGGTCTGCTCGTCTGAAGGAACCGTTGCCGGGGCAGTTAACGTCTCAAGACTCATGAAACGAATCCTCGTCTCCATCGCCGTCCTCTCCTTCGTCCTGACCGCCTGTGGTGGCGGTGGTGACTCAGGCGGCGACCCCACGGCCAGCGCCTGGGTACTCGAGTCGGGAACAGTCGATGGCGCGGACATAGGGCTACTCGAGACGAACCCGATCACCTTGACCTTCGACACCGATCTCGAACAGGCGGGCGGCGTTTCGGCATGCAACAACTACTTCGGCAGCTACACGATCAGCGGCTCCGAGCTCAGCTTCGGAGAGATGGGCCAGACGATGATGGCCTGCTCGCCGGAGGAGGTGATGGACGCTGAGACGAAGTACCTCCAGGCGCTCGCCGCAGTCGAGACTTTCAGCATGAGTGGTGAACAGCTGACCCTCACCGGAGAGAGCGCCGAACTCGTGTTCACGGTCGACGAAGAGGCCTGAGGAACCGGCCGCGCCCCGATCGACGTCCAAAGGCCATGAGGCCCTCACTGATCCCCATTCTGGTCCTGACGATTGTCGTTGGGGCCTGCGCCGAGCCGGGCGAGCCCGGCTCTTCGGATCCGACCCGGAGCGCCTGGGAGCTCGAGTCGGGCACGCTCGACGATGGGCCGATCTCGATCGTCGTCGGCCATCCGATCACTCTGTCATTCACCGAGGACAGCGCCGGGGGCACTGCAGCCTGCAACGGGTACGGAGGGGCTTACACCATCTCCGGTCTGGAGCTCACCTTCGCCCCCCCCGCCGTCACCGAGATGGCCTGCATGCCCGAGGAGGTAATGGTGTCCGAAGCGAGGTACCTGGCGGCTCTGGTCCGGGTGTCCAACTTCTCGATGGCCGAGGAGAAGCTGACCCTCACCGGCGAGGGCGTCGAGCTGATCTTCGCCGAGCTGCCTCCGGTCCCCACGGCCGAGCTCACCGACACGGTCTGGGTGCTGGACAGCCTGGTCGATGACGACGCCGTGTCCAGTGTCATGGGCGACCGGGCCACTCTCGAGCTCTTCACCGACGGATCGGTCATCGGATCGACCGGGTGCCGGACCTTCACCGGGCGATACTCGATCAGCGGCGCGGATGTGGTGCTCACGGACCTCTCACTCCAGGGTGAGTGCCCGGCCGAGCTGCAGGACCAGGACGACCAGGTCGTCACGGTGCTCGGCGACGGGTTCCGGGTGGAGACCGAGGGTGAGATTCTGACCGTTTCCCCCGGCAAAGACCAGGGTCTGATCTACACAGCCGAAGGCTGATCGGGCCAGTTCTGGCAACCCCTGTCGGTCGGATCTGAGTAGATTCGATCACCCCACCAAGGACCTACTCAATGACAGTGCTCCGGCTAATCCATATCGTCGCGGGAGGTTTCTGGGCGGGAGCAGTCATGTTGACGGGATGGTTCATCACGCCCTCCGCACGCGAGGCGGGTCCTGGAGCAGGTCCCTTCATGCAGGCGTTGCTGAAGAGGAGGCTGCCGACGATCATGATCGGCACCGGTGTTGTCACGGTGACAGCAGGGCTCTGGTTGTGGACTGTGCGTCAGCCCGCAATGGATCGCTGGCAAGGTCAGGCCCTGGCCACCGGGGCGGTCGCTGCGGTCATAGCCCTCATCATCGGGATCGGATGGCAGCGCCCCACCGCCAACAAGGTCCAGGCACTCGGCGCGCAGATCGCCGCCACGGGCGCACCGCCTACCCCAGAGCAGGGGGCGGAGATGAGCGGGCTCCAGGCCACGATGGCCAGATATGCGTCGATCCTGGCCTATCTGCTCACGGTCGCCCTGGCCGGAATGGCCCTCGGGGGAAGCTGAAACACACGCCTGTGGATCCTCAAACCATTCGTCGGGCCAAGGGTGGGGGCATTGCCAGCGGCGACAGTCCCGTGGTGAGGCTCGACGGCGGGTCGGCGCAGGGGATTTCAGGCATGGACTTGCGGAACCCGAGCCTGGCATCGTTAACTTCATGTATCTGACGCGAGGAGAAGACCGCTTGCCTCACCTTTACGACTTCTCGGCCACCGACGGCTCCGACAAGGACCTGCTCGGAGGCAAGGGAGCCGGTCTGGCGCGGATGACCAGTCTCGGTCTTCCCGTCCCACCCGGTTTCACCATCACCACGGAGGTCTGCCGGCAGACGATGGTCGCCGGTGATGTCCCGGACGAGCTGTGGTCCGAAGTAGACGCTGCCGTCGCCAGACTCGAGGAGAAGACCGGACGAACTTTCGGGTCGGGCCCGGTCCCGATCCTCCTCTCGGTCCGATCCGGGGCCAAATTCTCGATGCCCGGGATGATGGACACCGTGCTCAACCTGGGCATCAACGACGAAGTGGTCAAGGCCCTCATCGAGTGGTCGGGTGATCCCCACTTCGGCTGGGACGCCTATCGGCGCTTCCTCCAGATGTATGGCGACGTTGTCCTCGGGATCGATGAGAAGCTGTTTCAGGACGTCCTCACCGAGCTGAGATCGGACCGGGACGTCATCGATGACTCGGAGCTGACCGCCGATGATCTCGAAGAGGCAGCGCGGCGATTCCGCGCGATCATCGAGCGAGAGAGGCCAGGTCGACTCCCCGACGAGCCGATGCAACAGCTCAGAGGAGCGATCACCGCCGTGTTCAAGTCATGGAACACGAAGCGGGCCACCGACTACCGGCGGATCCACAGCATCCCTCACGAGCTGGGGACCGCCGCCAATGTGCAGATGATGGTGTTCGGTGACCTGGGCGACGACTCCGGCACGGGTGTCTGCTTCACCAGGGACCCCGGCACCGGGGACAGAGTGCTGTACGGCGATTACCTCCCCAGAGCCCAGGGAGAGGACGTGGTGGCCGGCATCCGCAACACGCTCACCCTCAATGAGCTCGCCGGTCTCCATCCCGAGTGCCATGACCAGCTGATCGGGATCATGAACGGTCTGGAAAAGCACTATCGGGACATGTGTGACATCGAGTTCACAATCGAGCGCGACGTCCTGTACATCCTGCAGACCCGGGCCGGCAAGCGCACCGCCGCCGCCGCCGTGAAGATGGCGGTTTCCATGGTCCACGAGGGCCTGATCGACAAGGCGACCGCGGTGACCCGGGTCGAGCCGGCATCACTCGAGCAGCTTCACCGGCCACGCGTGGCGAACAGCGTCAGGGCCTCTTCGGCGATGGCCAGCGGAGTGGCTGCATCGCCGGGAGCGGCCACCGGCAAGGTGGTCTTCACGTCCGAGGATGCCGTGGAGGAAATGAGACACGGGGAGACGGTGATCCTGGTTCGCCCCGAGACCGCTCCCGATGACATCCATGGCATGGATGCCGCCGCCGGGATCCTCACCAGCCAGGGAGGCAAGACCTCTCACGCGGCGGTTGTGGCCAGAGGGATGGGAAAACCGGCGGTCACCGGAGCGGCCGAGCTGCTGGTCGATGCCCGGGCAGGAATCGCCTCCACCGACACTGTCGACCTTCGCAAGGGCGACACAATCACCATCGACGGCACCAAGGGCCTGGTGTTTCTGGGAGAAGTCGAGCTGGTGGCTCCCGATGTCCCGCCGCAGCTGGGCGAGCTCCTGGAATGGGCGGATGAGTTCCGCAGGATGGGAGTGTGGGCCAACGCCGACACGCCCCAGGACGCCAGGCTGGCTCGGAGCCGAGGGGCACAAGGCATTGGTCTGGCCCGGACCGAGCATATGTTCCTGGGGAAGCGACTGGCCATCGTGCAGAGAGTCATCCTTTCAACCGACCCCAAGGAGAGAGAAAGGGCGTTGGTCGAGCTCGAGCTGCAGCAAGTCGGTGATTTTGAGGGCCTGCTCGAAGCCATGGACGGCCTCCCGGTGATCATCCGACTCCTCGACCCTCCGCTCCACGAGTTCCTTCCCTCCCGTCTCGAACTGGAGCAAGAGATGTTGCGCCGGGTTCGAGCCGGTCAACCGATCGACGATCTGCAGGCGATGTCCGATCAGGTGGCGAGGTGGGAAGAGGACAACCCGATGCTCGGGTTGCGCGGAGTCCGGCTCGGCCTGATGCTCAAGGACCTCTATCGAATGCAGGCCCGAGCGGCCACCACGGCGTTGACCAGGCGGATCCAGGCGGGTGGCGACCCGCATCTGGAGATCATGATCCCCCTGGTCGCCACGGCGGAGGAGTTGATCCGGATGCGAGAGATGATCGAAGAGGAGATCGCCACAGCGACCGGGAGCTCGGGAGTGGAGCTGCCCATCCCGATCGGGACGATGATCGAGCTGCCCAGAGCCGCCCTGACTGCCGGCCACATCGCCCAGGTCGCCGACTTCTTCTCATTCGGCACCAACGACCTGACCCAGATGACCTATGGGCTGAGCCGTGACGATGCCGAAGGGTTGTTTCTGCGGGACTACCTGGAACAGGGGATACTCACCTCCGACCCCTTCCAGACCATCGATCGGGCCGGGGTGGGACGGTTGATCCGCGTTGCCACGAAGGAGGGTCGAGAGTCGAACCCGAATCTGACGGTGGGCTTGTGTGGAGAGCACGGGGGCGACCCCGACTCCATCGAGTTCGTCCACGGTCTGGGTCTCGACTACGTGTCCTGCAGCCCGCCCCGGGTCGAGGGCGCCAGGCTGGCCGCTGCGCAGGCTGCGCTGGGCGACACAGAGTCAGCGAATCGCGCCGACTAGATCGGAGACACCGTCGCCAGTGATCGCGGTGGTGATCAAGATCGGCGTCCTGGCGTCGTCGAGACTCTCCAGCAGCGCCCGGTGCACCGTGTCCACCCCCGGCCGGTCCCCCTTGTTAATGACGAACACGTCGGTGATCTCGATGATCCCAGCCTTGCTGGCTTGGACCTGATCGCCCCAACCCGGTCCGAGGACGAGGACGACGACGTCGACCAGGTCCATCACCTCGACCTCGGACTGGCCCACTCCGACCGTCTCCACGATGACGAGATCGAACCCAGCCCGGGCGAGGACCGCAATGGTGGTTGACGCAGCCGTGGCGAGCCCGCCGAGATGTCCCCGCGAGGCCATCGATCGGATGTAGACCCCGGGGTCGTCGACGTGGTCCTGCATCCGGATCCGGTCCCCCAGGAGAGCTCCGCCGGTGATCGGGCTCGAGGGGTCGACGGCGAGGACAGCCACCGACTCACCTCTCGCCCGCAACTCGGTGATCATCGCGCTGACGAGAGTGGACTTGCCCGCGCCGGGTGGACCGGTGATCCCGATTCGGCGGGCGACCTCACCCGCCCCGATCAGGGCGGAGACCACTCCATCTGCGGCCGGATCACCGGCCTCGATGGCAGTGATGAGCTTGGCGAGGGCACGACGGTCGCCACTCCGGACCAGGTTCGCCGTGACCGAATCGCTCATGGGCATCAGGTTAAGGAGTGGCCCACGAATCCCTGCGTCGCTCAGAGAACTGGCAGTTCGATCCCGTTGTGGATGTGATCGTGATCGAGCGTTGGGGCGTCTGCGCTCGCTACGACCTCGTCGACACCGGGAACCCTGTCCTTGAGGATTCGCTCGATGCCGGCCTTGAGCGTCATCATCGAGAGCGGACAGCCGCCACAGGCCCCAACCATCTGGATGTTGACCGTGCCACCGTCGGTGCCGAGCAACACGAGGTCCCCTCCGTCGGCCTGCACGGCGGGACGGATGTAATCGAGAGTCTCCTGGAGCTTGTCGACGTCGATCGGGCCGTCGCTCCTGACACTGCTCGAGATAGTCACCGGTGTTGCTTCTGACATCGCCTGTGGAAACCCTTGCCTGGCGGGCGTTGTTCCGGATTCTACCGCGAGAGCGCCAACTGCTCAGAACGGGGCATTGGGGACGCCGGGCGGGACGCGCGGCGGGCCGGAAGGGGGCGAGATGACGATCAAACGGCCGTCTTCGACCGCGAACCTCCAGGGCCCCGGGTAGGGCACCGCGACTTTCTCTCCGTCCAACTCCACATGCAGGACGGAGTTC
>JBFYOJ010000131.1:0-2912 GCA_041303885.1 Acidimicrobiia bacterium
GACTCGAACACCCAACCTCCTGTTCCGTAGATCTCCAAGGGCTTCCACCTACGTCCAGGACTGTCCGGAGAGTCTTGAAGGACCGACTTCCGAGTCCACAGCCGTCCACGCCCGTCCGGCGCAGTCCGCAGGGAATGGCTCCCAACTTGGCTCCCACGTCAACGCGCTGATCGTCAGGGTCGACGGCCAGGCTCGATCTCGTCCACCATGAGCGGGAGGAGTAGTCATCCCTGGAGTGGCTGGTCCAGTGCATGGCGTCGCACTGATTTATGAGCAACGAGTTACGAACGGCCAGCAACACCACCTTCATGACCTGGAATCCACATCGCCCGCGTCCTCAATAACGCCGCTGATACCCTGCCCACGGCAACCAACGCGCCGCCTAGGACGCCGGAGCCTGATTCGCCTCCCTCAACCCCGAACACCGATAGGAGGACCACGATGGAACGGACACCACCGATTGACGCCAAAGCGTTCAACGCCTTCGAAGCCGAAGGATGGGAGGGGCGGGTCGACGCCTACGACCACTTCTTTACACCCATCACCGGGCGTCTCTTCGACCCGCTGCTGGATGCGGTGCGAGTGGTGCCGGGCACCCGCCTGCTCGATGTCGCCACCGGTCCAGGGCATCTGCCGGCCCGGGCCGCCGAAAGGGGAGCGGTCCCGGTTGGTGTTGACGTCGCCGACGCCATGGTCACTCGTGCACGGGAGCTGTATCCGATGTTGGAGTTTCACCGCGGGGATGCGGAAGAGCTGCCGTTCGCAGATGCTGAGTTTGACGCGGTCACCGCCAACTTCCTGCTCCCCCATCTGGCGCGGCCCGAGCGGGCCATGGCTGAACTGGTCAGAGTGCTCGCTCCTGGCGGCCGGCTGGCCTTGGCGACATGGGATGTGCCTTCCAGGTCGAGGCTGATGGGATTCTTCCTCGAGGCTTTCAGCGAGGTCGGTGCCGCACCACCGTCAGACCTCCCGGCAGGACCCGACGTCTTTCGCTTCGCCGACGATGCCGCCTTCACCGATCTGCTCGCTACAGCAGGGCTGCGAGATGTGGAAGTGTCCCCGATCGACTTCAACTACGAGGCCGCCACGTTCGACGAGTACTGGCAGGCTTTGCAGGAGGGGACGGTCCGCATGTCATCGCTGCTACACGGCCAGTCTGAGGAGACCCGCCTGCGAATCCGTGATGCCCTGAAACAGAAGCTCAACGAGCACCGCGCCCCAACCGACACGATCACACTCCCTGTGGCGGTCAAGCTCGCCGCCGGAAGAAAGTTGAGCTGACGAAGTCGACATCGTCGGGCAGCGAGCGGGGCAATGCGTAGGCGGTCGGGACGGTTGAATGCTTCGAGGTCGCCGACCTTTGCAGGCGAAGTGGCCGGGGGTGGCCTTTGGAGCCGTCTTATCGCTCTTCGAATATGGCCGCAACAGCGCGGTCCATGCTTTCAAACCAGTCGCAGAATCGGTTTCAACCCAGTCGCGCTGACGAACGTCAGAAGGTTGACCTGCCCTGTCTCGTCCGGGAGCCCCTTGGGCATGGGCTTCACCTCACCACGACGTCGTCACTCCGATGGAGAATGGCTCCCGAGGATGGTTCCACGGCATCAGGTCGGCCCGATGGACGCAACTTCCGACGCGCCGAAACCCCGCCTGAGCAGGGATTTCGTCTGCGCGCCCGGGGCGACTCGAACACCCAACCTCCTGATCCGTAGTCAGACGCTCTATCCAATTGAGCTACGGGCGCTGGGATTGCCAATTATCGCAGCGGTTTCCGGCGATGACCAGCCGATAGAGAGCATGCTAGGCCAGATCAGACTCTGACCGCCGTTGACGATCGAATTCCGCACTTCCCGAGTTTCTGTGGGTCCCCCGCATGAGTCGAACCTCTGCCAGCGCTCGTCCAGAGCCTGATTCTCCGTTGCGAGGGATACGGCCGACCAGCGTGCCAGAACCATCGCGACCGCAGGGAGGTAGCGTTGAAGCGTGGAACGGTCTACCGGCCATGATAGAACGGCCGCTCTTTTCGACGGGTCCCTGCGAACGGCGGTCGAGTACTCTCACCTCAAGCTCCTCTCCCGAGATACGATGGCCGAGCTCCTTCGCCACGCCACCCGATATCCGGTGGCAGCTGGTTCGACGATTCGACGGGAGCGTGACGAGGCCCCCCATTTCGAGCTGGTCCTATCAGGCTTGCTTCGAATCTATGTGACTGCGCTGGACGGTCGCACCCTCACGGTCCGGTACTGCCGCCCGGGCTCGATCATGGGGACGGTGTCCCTGTTCGCCTCGCCGTTTTCCATGCCCGGCTCGACGCGGGCGGTGACTGACGCCGTCCTTCTCGCCTTCCCGCCCACCATGATCTTGGAAGCGTCCGCCCAGGACGTCGAGATTGCCAGAGCATTGCTGAACGAACTATCGGAACGCGTGTTGGCCTTCGCAGCGGAGATACCAGGCAGCGCATTCACATCGGTTCGACAGCGCGTCGCTCGCCATCTCCTGGACCTCGCCTCAGCCGACCAAGTCGGCCCCGGCCTGGTGGCGAAAGTGAGTCAGCAGGAACTCGCCGAGGCTGCTGGAACGGTGCGTGAAGTAGTGGTTCGAGTGTTGAGAGACCTACGTAAGGAGGGCATCATCGAGACGAGGCGCGGAGGAATAAACCTCGTCGATCCACAGCGACTGACGGAGGAGCCGTATCTCCCCTCCGGAACGAACGTTCCATAGCGAGGGAACCAAAGTCGCTGACAAGACTCGGCTCATGCGCGAGAGTCGGCGCGTGGCCGAGATCATGACGGTGAACCCATCCGCGCTAGGAGCGTTGGAGGCGTCAATTCGGGGCGAGATATTCCGGCCTGGCGACCGCGGCTATGACCAGCACCGGAGAGTTTGGAACGGCTCGATCGATCGCCACCCGATGC
>JBFYOJ010000132.1:0-9503 GCA_041303885.1 Acidimicrobiia bacterium
ACTCAGGGAATCGGGACCGCGCTATCCGCGGCCCGATAATCCTCAACTCCGCCAGTGACGAATTCGAGTTCATCACCTTCGATGTGACCTGGGGGTCGACGGCCTGTCGGGTGAGCTCACCGTCGGCGAGCCTCTCACCTTCACGGTGACCGGGGACCTGCTGATCCGGGACACCACCAGTCAAGTCACCTTCGAGGTGACCGCGACCCTGGTCGATGAGACCACCATCGATGGGTCCGCGTCGGCGACGGTGCTCCGCTCCGACTACGGGATCGGCATCCCCAACGCCCCCGGGGTGGCCGATGTCGGTGACGAGGTTCTGATCCAGCTCGATTTCGTCGCTACGGCGTGATTCAACCCCCGGTCGCTCCTTATGATCGGCCGGCCATGGCAGAACGAGGAGACATCGACCGGGTCCGAGAGGCGACCGATCTCGTCGAGCTGATCTCGGAGGTCACCAAGGTCAAGCGCTCGGGCAGGAGCTTCATGGCCGTCTGCCCCTTCCACGAGGAGAAGACACCGTCGATGTCCGTCGACCGGGCCCGGGGTCTCTACCACTGCTTCGGGTGTGACAAGGGCGGCGACGTATTCAGCTTCGTCGAGGAGACCCAGGGGGTGGACTTCGGCGACGCACTCGAGATGCTCGCCCGCCGGGCCGGGATCACCCTGGTGCGGGACGCCTCGGACGCGCAACGGAGGGGGAGGCGTGAAGCGGCTGTCGAGGCGATCAGACGAGGGATCGAGGTCTACCACGATCGTCTCAAGAAGTCTCCCGAGGCCGGGCCCGCCCGCGCATATCTGCGCAACCGTGGCTATGAGGTCGGTCTGATCGACGAGTGGAAGATCGGCTTTGCCGGCACCGACTGGGACACCCTCACCAGGGAGCTACGGGCTGGCGGAGTGGCCGACCGGGTGCTGGTCGACGCCGGTCTCTCCCGGAAGGGCCGCCAGGGGCTGTTCGACGTGTTTCGGGGCCGGCTCATGTTCCCCATCCACGATCTCCGTGGCGACCCGGTCGGCTTCGGCGGTCGGAAGATCGATGAGATCGATCGCAACTCGACCAACAACCCGGACGCCAAGTACGTCAACTCGGCGGACTCCATCGTCTACCACAAGGCTCAGATCCTCTTCGGTCTGGACCGGGCCCGCCGGGAGATCGCCGACGAAAGCCCTGCAGTAGTTGTCGAGGGCTACACCGATGTCATAGGCATGCACCAGGCCGGGATCAAGACCGCGGTCGCAACCTGCGGCACCGCTCTCGGAGACGGCCATTTCGACCTACTGCGACGATTCGGTGACCGTGTGGTGCTCGCATTCGATTCCGACGAGGCCGGCTCGAGGGCGGCGCTGCGCGGCGACGAGTTGGAGTCTCCCTTCCGTCTTGATCTCGACCTTCGCGTTGCGGTGATGCCGGACGGGCTCGATCCCGCCGATCTGGTCCAACAGGGGCGGAACGAAGAGTTGGTGGCCGCGGTGAGGGGAGCGAGACCGCTGCTGGAGCGTCGCCTCGAGCACGAGGTGAGCCGTTACGACCTGACCGGTCCGGAAGGGCGAGCTCGTGCCCTTCACGCCGCCGCGGCACAGGTGCGACGCGTCAACGACCAGATCGCCCGGCGCGAGTACAGCCGCTTTGTAGCCCGACTGGTTGGTGTCGACCTGGAGACGGTCGAGGCCGCTGTGGAGGGCGGGCGGCCTCGCAGCAGGGCGGGCGCAGGGCCGGACAGCCGTCCATTCGACCGGATGGAGGCAGAGTTGTTGAGGGTGATCGTCGCCAACCCGGCGGAAACGACAGGAGTGACCGCTGATGACTTCAGCGATGAGCGTCTGCGCTCGGCCTTTCTCGCTGTGGCGGGGGAGATGGATGGGACTCCGGCTGGCAAACCTGTCGACATCGGCAAGGTTACCGATCCGGGCACCCAGGCCCTGCTTCGATCGCTGGTCATGGACGATCGCCCGCTCGCCTCGGGCCCGGAGATGCTCGCCCGGGTAAAGGAGCGTCGGCTGGACGTGGAGATCTCAGCGGTCCAGCGGGAGTTGGCCGGAATGGAGCCCGGAAGCCAGGGACATTCCGACAACCTGCGACGCTTGATAGCTTTACAGCAGGAGAAGCGTTCCTCCACGGAGACGTGAGCGAAGAATTCAGAGAGGTCGTGGCCGCCCTGCTCAAGCGGGGCAAGCATCGTGGCTTCCTCACGATGGCCGAGGTCCAGCAGGAGCTGGAGGATGCCGAGGCGTCCGGAGAAGCATTCGAGAAGGTCGCCGACGCCCTCCGAGCTCAGGGAATCAAGCTCACCGAAGAGGGACCGGGGGTCCACGAAGAGTTCATCGAGGTCGGCCAGATCTCTGTCTCCGACCCGGTTCGCCTCTATCTCAACGAGATCGGGCGCTATCCGCTCCTCACCAGCCAACAGGAGGTGGAGCTTGCGATGCACATGGAGGCCGGGAGACGCGCCCAGGCCCGTTTGGAGGAGGAAAAGGGCCTAGACGATGACGACAGGTCATTCCTCAACCATGAGATCGAGATGGGGGAGGCAGCCCACAAGCAGCTTGTCCAGTCCAACCTCCGTCTCGTTGTCGCCCTTGCCCGTCGCTATGTGGGGCGGGGGATGGCCCTGCTCGATCTGATCCAGGAGGGAAACGTCGGGCTGATGCGGGCTGTCGAGAGGTTCGATTACCGCCGAGGATTCAAGTTCTCCACTTATGCCACCTGGTGGATTCGCCAGGCGATATCGCGGGCCATCGCCGACCAAGGGAGAACGATCCGGATGCCGATCCACGTCCTCGATTCGGTGAACAAGTTGACCCGGGCCCAGCGGGAGATGACCCAGACCATGGGGAGGGCTCCCAGCCTCGAGGAGCTCGCCTTCGAGCTCGATCTCGACCCGGGCCGCGTGACCGAGCTGCAGCGGATCGCCCAGGACACCGTCTCGCTTGAGACACCGGTTGGTGAGGACGAGGACGGGACACTGGGCGATCTGGTCGAGGACGTCGAGTCGGACCGCCCGGCGGACATGGCAACCTTCTCCTCGCTTCAAGACCAGCTGGCCATGGCCCTGGAAGGGCTCAATGAGCGGGAGCGTGAGGTGCTGATCATGCGATTCGGGCTCGCCGACGGAAGGATGCGCACACTCGAGGAGGTCGGCTCCCACTTCAAGGTGACCAGGGAGCGGATCCGCCAACTGGAGACCAAGGCGCTGGCGAAGCTCCGCCATCCCGACAAGTCGCAGAAGCTCGAAGGGTTCTTGGAGAACACCTGACACACCAGTCCGCCGGTCGTGGCAGAATCCGACCATGAGGTTCAGAATCGGCCTGCTGACGGGAGTCGTCGTCGGTTATGTGCTCGGGGCTCGCGCCGGACGGGAGAGGTACGAGCAGATCAAGCGCTGGGCTGGCGAGTTCCGGAAACACCCTGCCGTCGGACAGCTTGCCGACCAGGGCATGGGTTTGGTGGATGCAGGGCGATACGTAACGGCGGCCGGATTGTCCGCCAGTGCTCGGGGGCTGAGATCGGTGAACGATCACGGCGGGAGTGACTAGGACCTGGCCAATCGGTCCCACTCCAGACATGCTCGTGGTCGAGCGCAACGTTAGGGAGCGTCTGCGATCTCGATGTGCCCTGCGAGAGCAGACCCCTTGCCTTCATACTGACCTCAACGGCATCGATGGTGACTGTGGCTGGTCTCGCCCTATCACAGCGAGACCGATCTGAGTGCACGGCGTGGGCGGTCCGCTTGTGGCCGATCAGGCGGAATCTGGATATGAAGAGACCAGTTGGTATCCTCTTGCCTCGGGGAATCCTTCCGCGGTAGCTCAATCGGTAGAGCAGTGGACTGTTAATCCATTGGTTGTAGGTTCGAGTCCTACCCGCGGAGCAAATCGACTACCGGGGAGTGCGTTGATTTCTGCCCTCTGACCAGGGCAAATACCGACTACTAGGTTCTCTCCGTGTCTTTCCACGACCAAGTCTCGCGCAGCCCCTTGAGGGGTCGCACGGGTATTCAAAACCACCCACCGGCGACCGCCGCTCCCGAGTAGGTTCGTAGGGCAGAACCGGCTGGTAGGAAACTACCAAACGTAAGCGAGCCCCGCACCGACAACTGGGTGCATCGGACATCGGGAAGAGGAGGTAGAAGTGAGTCGAACGATCTGGTTCGTTCTCGGGATCATCGGATTGATCGTGGTGGTCATCTGGGTGGTGAATCGCATCTAGCCGAGCCCAGGATGCCCGGCCCGAACGCCCATCGACCCACAGTGCACACAGATCACCCGGTATGAGCGATAACGAACACCGTCGTGAACCGAGCAGAACGGCACGTCCGGCTCGGTTATGTGTTGACTGGACGCGATGCTGGCCGTGCAGGCCTGGGACCTTCATCCGGCAGGATGGAGGAGTGTCTCATGTTCATCTCAGACAGTGTGTTGGTTCCCGAAGTGGTAGGGGCGGGGTTTGATCCGTTCCGTGCTCGGATGGCGGTGGGCGGGTTCCTGGCCGGCTATTCGGCCAAGACCGTCGAGGCGTACGCATTGGATCTTCGGCAGTGGTCACAATGGTGTATCAACCATGACATTGACCTGTTCGAGGAGCGGCGGGCCCACATCGAACTGTTCGCCCGTTGGCTTGAGGAGACCGGGCGGGCACGGTCGACGATCGCTCGGCGTTTGTCGACTATCGCCGGGTTCTACCGGTATTGCACCGAGGAAAAACTCATCGACCATTCGCCGGCTGCGCATGTACGCCGTCCGAAAGTGTCGTATGAGTCGAACCAGGTGGGCTTGGACCGGAACGAGCTTGGCATGTTTCTGGTGCAGGCAGGGATAGCGGGCGGCCGGGACCACGCCCTGGCCTGCATGCTGGCGTTAAGTGGGCTCCGTATTTCAGAAGCCCTTGGTGCCGACATCGAGCACTCCGGAATGGTGCGGGGTCACCGCATCATGACCGTCACCCGGAAAGGAGGCGGCATCGTCACCGTCCCAATCGCACCACGTACCGGACGGGCCATCGACCTCTGCGTCGGGGAGCGAACCGAGGGGCCGATCCTGTTGAACCGCGACGCCACCGCCCGTCTCGACCGTCACGCCGCGGCTCGGATCGTCCGTCGGCTGGCCAAGAGAGCAGGGATCGACAAGCGAGTCACACCACACAGGTTGCGGGCCGCGTTCATCACCGCCGCCCTCGACGCCGGAGTACCCCTCCGAGACGTCCCAAGAAGCAGTATCACACGCCGACGCCAGGACCACGATGCGATACGACCGGGCCCGGGGATCCCTCGACCGTCACGCCACCTACATCGTCGCCACCTACCTCGCCGGAGCCACCCGCTAACACGTCGGGATCAGGACGCCGCCGACCATCGACGGCGCCCCTGGCATATCTGCCGGTTCAGGAGCGGATCTTTAGCTCACGGAGGAAGTCGGGGGGCGTCGTTATGGGCGGGTCGAGAGGGCTGTTCCCGGCCGCGGTGCGAATGTCGGGGGGCCACCGAGTGAACTCAGGACGTTTCCTTCGCACCCTCAGACCATCGATGCCCCCGAAGTTCGATGCACGAAGAACGGTGATGTCAGCCTCACCTACGCGGTTGTGACGTTCGGCCCTGGCGCGGACGTCGCCCGGATCCGATCTTGGAATTGGACGATCTGATGAAAAGAGGGTGGCTTCATGCACTCTCACGTTGATCGGAACGAGAAGACTGAACCCTCGAAGCGGGTATTGACGTACATCGGGTTCCTTGTCTACGTGGCTGTGGGATTCGTCTACCTGGTTGGCGGGCTCCTTTTCGTACCAGGGCTTTGGTTGGTGCCTCTGTGGGGAGGTTGGCTCGTGGGCTTGTGGGTCGCTTACCGGCTCATGCTGAGACGGTCGTGCTGGGTGGTCGCTGCGGCCCCGGTCGCGCTCGCCGTCTTGTGGGCTTATGTAGAAGTAGGCTGGGCGATGTGGGGTTGGGCTGTCGAAGACCTTCCCCTCAGCGGGCGGTAGCCCAGGTGTCTCCGGCGTGGGAGGCCGAAGCCGTGGGGCAGTCCATCATCGTCGGATGCGGAACCCCCTTGACGCTCTGGTCCAGAGCCGATCGCCGATGTTCTGGAGCGTGAAGAGGAGGAGCGGGATTTGAGGGTCCGGACGGGACCGCCACAAAAAACCGATCCCGATCGATAACGCGCCGATATTCAGTCAGCGCACTAACGGCACTTCGGCGTGCGCTTGCTCCTGTCGTACGCATGACCAACGGGCAGAGGAGCGAATGCCGACAGCCGTCTTGGCCCATTGCAGGCTGCCGATCGGAACGTAGTGCACGTTGGATCCTGCCTCTATCAGTACGGTGTGGGCGGGACTGTTAATCCATTGGTTGTAGGTTCGAGTCCTACCCGCGGAGCAAATTCTGCCCGTCGCCATGGGCCTTCTTGGATAACGACCCGTGCGTACACCTGTTCGGATGTAGCCAATCTGTAACCAACGGGTTGAGGGCGTCAAGCCTTGTAGACCTTGAGGACTTCGTCGCCGTAGTGAATGTTGACATTGATTGCGATGCGACCGATCTCGGGCTTTGGGAAGGGTCGGGTGACTGTCGAGTCGAGCGTTGACCAGGCGTGCACCTGACTTGTCCACAACACAACTCTTCTCGGACGAAAGCGCGCGCTCGGGATCCGAAGGCTCAGCGCCTGTTACCACGATTTCTTGGCCAGTCGATTCCTGCGTCGTAGTCGGTGTGACCGATCGCTCGGGACTACGAGGGCGCCGCGACGATCACTGGAAATCGACTGGATGCCGTAGGGGTCGTCTACTTCATCGTGAATCCGGGCGACCGATTTTCATCGCTGGAGCTTCCAAGCGGGTCAGCCGCAGACGACGATGTTGGTCGTTTCTTTCTGAGCGCGATGTTGATCCCCGCTCCAGGGTGCTATTTCCTCGAAGTGATCGGCAAAGGATTCGAAGACTGCATCGTATTTGAGGCGGTCAGCGAAGGTGGCTGATGGTCCCTCAGGTATGAGGAGTCCGCGGCGATTGCCCGGTCGATGACATGGAGCGCAAAGAAGGTGCCGTTCGGTAGCGGGTGAACGGATGGAGCGGTTCCGTTCAAGATTTGCTGGTCTGCGCTGCTTCCGTGCTGCCCGGCCGTTATGCGAGTCAGGTTCTTGGCTGAAATGCGAGGAAGAGAACGACGCCCAACACGACGAGCGCAACGACCAAGAGCACCGTCGTCCTCCGGTTAGTGGATCGAATTGCTGCATGGTCTGGTGGAGCCAAGTGTTCCGCTTCTTGAACGAATGATGGGTGTACTCCGTAAAGCCATAGAACATTGCCGTCCAGACGACCAGTCACCCAGACGATGCGGCGAGCGCCAGCCCCGCTAACCAGTGTCACCAGGGCGACGGCGATCCCTCCCCACGCCCACGCGCTCTCTTCGGTCAACAAGGCTGAAACCAAGAGTCCGATCCCGAGTACAAGACCCGCGACCGAGCCGAGATCCACGAGACGTATCCGACGCAGCGTGTCATCTGAGGCGGGGAGATCCGCTGTGACCTTGTGGCGAGCGAAACCAGCCGCGATCAAGAAAGGGATGAGACCCCAGAAGATCAGCAGCCACGTCCAGCCGGGAATGTCCCCGAACTCCTGTCTCTTGGTCGTCTCTGTCGGTACACCCGTCTTGGCACACAATCGGGGGAGTTCTCCCAGCTTGTGCGTATCGACAACTGCACTTGCCACGGGCAGGAATCCTAAGACGGTTCTGCCCCATCACGGAGAATCCGCTGGGGCCGAGCAATAAGTGCCGTTCTCGCGCGGTCTCGGAATGAGCGGATTCGCTCGGGATCAGTTGATCTAGGCTAGCGGAGCTCGAACGTTCCGACAGCGACGCCTGTACCGACTACTCGTGAGACGATCCCAAGGGCTACATAGTCGAGGGCTGTCACCGCCACGACTCCAAACAAGGTCAACGCAGCGCGCTGAAACTAGCGGCGCCACGACGGCACGTGTGTAAAGACGGGTCCAATACGGTGTCGATCCACGTCGCCGAGAGTGGGGGCCTCGTGGGCGTGTGTGGTGCCGGTGGAGAGCAGCGGATAGTAGCTCTCGTGCAGGATTCGTCCTTGATCCCGAAAACCAGATACATAGACGTGAAATAGGCGAAGTAGCTACAGTTCGCCCATGGCGAAGGCATCGCCAACGTTGGATGGTCTGCGCATCGAACCGCTTGGTCCCGAGACCTGGGACGCTTACGCCGCACTGATCGAGCGACACAACGGCATCTTCGGCGGCTGCTGGTGCACGTATTTCCACGACCTCAGCAGCGACAAGCGGCTGCGGGCCGAGGTCGGGGAGAACAACCGCGCGTTCAAGCAACGCCTGGTGCACGAGGGCAAGGCACACGCGGCCGTCGTCCTCGACGGCGACCGCGCCGTCGCCTGGTGCCAGTACGGGCAGCCCGAGGAACTGCCCAACATCCATCACCGCAAGGAATACGACGAGACGTCGACGCGCCAACCCGACTACCGGCTGACATGCATCTTCGTCGACCGCGACTATCGGCGCCACGGCGTGGCAGAGTCCGCCCTGCGCGGCGCGCTCGATCTCATCGCCCTCGCCGGCGGGGGAGTCGTCGAGGGCTACCCCCACGACACGCAAGGCAAGAAGGTCTCGGCGTCGTTCCTCTACAACACCACGCGCACGACCTACGAGCGATGCGGCTTCGTGTTCGACCGCCCCAAGGGCCAGAAGAACACCGTGATGGTCACTACAGTGGCGCCAGCGTGAGGCTGGCGTTTGCCGACCTCAGCCGCGCAGCGTCGACGGCGGTACGACATCGATGACGTGCCCATCTTCGGCAAGTGACCACCCGAGCGGGGTCGATCCATCGATCGACCGCCTCGGAGTCGCCGGGATCTCACGGGCAGACGCCTGACAGCACCTACTTCTTCAGGTCGAAGTAGACAGCGCATAACGCGCGCAACGAAACCCCGAAAACAACGTGATCACCCACCCGGGATCCGGCAATATCGCTCGGGAGGCGACCGGCCCGCACGTCGTGTGTAGCCATTTGTGTAGCCGTACGTAGCCGGACAGGAGAACACCAGACAACACGACCGATTCGAATTCGTAGACAGGACGGCACCAAACACACGTACCTGGACTGGGCGGACGGTTTGGGCGGGACTGTTAATCCATTGGTTGTAGGTTCGAGTCCTACCCGCGGAGCAAACCGACACACTCGAAGTGCCGTTCGGCGTCACCCGCCGGTCAATGAGGCGGACGTGCGATATGTGCGTCGCTCAACGGGGTCTCCGGGATGCCTCGCGGGCATGCGCGCCGCAGTCGGTCCCGGCTGGTTGGCGCGGCATCGGCAGGGCAGGTGGTCAGGCTGACGTCGCCGTTACGTGCCGCTCTACCCGGCCAGCGGTGCTATCTCGCAGACCTGGGCTCGGAGTGGTGAGCTTCCGCTGATGGGGTCGCTCGGGGTCTGGCCGAGCACAAGATTGAGATTGGCGCTATCCGGACCGAACGCTGGGTAGCC
>JBFYOJ010000133.1:0-3440 GCA_041303885.1 Acidimicrobiia bacterium
CTTCACCCTCGGCATGATCGTGGCCTTCGTGCCCGAAGGGCTACTTCCGACGGTGACCCTGTCGCTCGCCCTGGGAACCCAGCGGATGGCGGAGAGGAACGCCCTGGTGAAGAAGCTCTCGGCGGTGGAGACACTGGGCTGTACCACCGTGATCTGCACCGACAAGACCGGCACCCTCACCCAGAACGAGATGACCGTCCGTTCCGCCATCGTTGGTGATGAGAGGTATGAATTCGATGGGGTCGGATATGCGCCAGTGGGATCTGTCCATCCCGATCCCGACGAATCGTTGCGGCTACTTCTCGCAACGGCCGCTCTGGCATGCAATGCGAGACTCATTCAACGCCCGGACGCCCAAGTCGATCACTGGGCTGTGATAGGTGACCCGACAGAAGGGGCGATCCTGACCGCCGCTGCCAAAGTGGGGATCGATCTCGAATCCCTGGCCGACGACAACCCGAGGGTCGACGAGGTGCCGTTCGACTCGAGTCGGAAGCGCATGAGCTCGGTCAACCGGATCACATCCGAGCTGGTGGTCTCGACCAAGGGTGCCCCCGCCGAGCTGCTCGACCGGTGTGTCACCCGGCACACACCGCAGGGGAGCGTCCCGCTGACCGATGAGGACCGGGCGGCCGTGATGCGCTCCGTCGACGCCGCAGCCGTCCAGGGTCTCCGGGTGCTCGCGGTGGCGCGCCGGGAGATCGACGCCCTTCCCGTCGGGCAGGAAGACATCGAGGTCGAGCTCGAGTATCTCGGGCTGGTTGCAATGCACGATCCCCCACGACCCGAAGTTGCTGCTGCAATCTCCACCTGCCGGACAGCCGGGATCCGGATCATCATGATCACAGGCGACTATGGGGTGACTGCCGAAGCCATAGGGCGCAGGATCGGGATGATCGGGGAAGGCCCGATCCGGGTGGTCAATGGGGACGAACTGGACAGGCTCGACGAAGACGAGTTGGCTGAGACCCTGGAAGGGGATGTGATCTTCGCCCGGGCCGCCCCCGCCCACAAGATGCGTGTGGTCGGGGCGCTCCAGGCACGGGGCGACGTTGTGGCGGTCACCGGAGACGGGGTCAACGACGCACCGGCTCTCAAATTGGCGGACATCGGGGTGGCGATGGGGGTGGCCGGCACTGATGTGGCAAGGGAGGCGGCCGACATCATCCTTCTCGATGACAACTTCGCATCGATCGTCTCCGCCATCGAAGAGGGTCGGGCGGTCTATGACAACATCAAGAAGTTCACCACCTACATCCTCACCTCGAATACCCCGGAGGCGGTTCCCTTTGTCATCTTCGCCTTCTCGGGCGGACGAATCCCCATCGCACTACCGGTGATGCACATCCTGGCCATCGACCTCGGCACCGATCTTGCCCCTGCACTCGCCCTTGGTGCCGAGAAGCCCGAGCCGGGCGTCATGGACCGACCGCCACGATCGCTTCAGGGCCACCTCATCGACCGGCGTCTTCTCACCCGCTCATATCTGATCCTTGGCCCGATCCAAGCGATCTTCGTCATGGCGGCCTTCTTCGGTGCATATCGCCTCCAGGGCGTTTCGAGCTGGTCGGACCTCCCGTCGTCCGGTCCTGTCTACCTGGCGGCGACCGCAATGGCCCTTGCCGCGGTGGTGGCGACCCAGATCGGAAACCTCTTTGCCCAGCGGTCCGAGCGGGTGTCACTGCGGCGAGTCGGTCTGCGGGGCAATCGTCTCATATGGTGGGGGATATTCTCCGAAGTGGTTGTGATCCTCATCATCGTTTACGTGCCCGCGGCCCAGAGCTTCGTTGGCACCGCCCCGTTTCCCCCGATCGGATGGGTGTGGCTGCTCCTCGGCATACCTCTGCTCCCGATAGTTGACGAGATCAGGAAAGGGCTCCGAAGTAGAAGGACCACTCGATGAAAGCTGTCGTCATCGGATGCGGGCGGGTCGGCTCCGGCCTCGCATATCTCCTCGAGTTGGATGGCTTCGAGGTCACCGTGATCGACCAGAGCCCTCATGCATTCGACCGGCTGGGAGAGGGCTTTCACGGCGAGGTGATCATCGGGAAGGCCCTCGACCGGGGTCTGCTCGATCGGGCCGGCATCGCCCGAGCCGACGCCCTTGCGGCCGTCACCGGGAGCGACGAGACCAATGCGGTCCTCGCCCGTCTGGCGGTGCGTCACTTCCACGTCCCCCGAGTGGTCGCCAGGATGTACGACCCCCGCCAGGCAGACCTGTATCGCCGGCTGGGGGTCCTAACCATCTCCCCGGTGGAGTGGAGCATCTCGAGGATCGGGCATCTGCTCAGCCTGCGTGATGTAGCGCCTGTCACCACCCTGGGCACCGGGCAGGTGCATCTGGTCGAAGCATCGGTGCTGCCCGGTCTGGCGGGACGACGGGCAGGCGAGCTGGAGGTCCCCGGAGAGACGCGTCTGATCGCAGTCACCCGGTCGGGGCGCACTTTCCTCGGCGATGGCAACCTCCCTCTCGAAGCGGGAGACGTCGTCTCCATGGCAGTCACCACCGGTGCGGAGGTTCGTCTGCAACAACTGCTGGGGTTCGGATGAGGGTTTCACGATGTCCTCGGTGATCGTCATAGGCGGCGGGAAGGTCGGCTCTCGACTGGCCTCGCTACTCATCGATGGGGGGCACGACGTCAAGATCGTCGAGCTCCGAGAAGAGCAGGTGGCCGACCTGGGTTCCCGTCTCGGGGAGGGCATCGTGATCCACGGGTCCGGGACAGATGCGGCGATCCTCGAGCGGGCCGGGATCCGAGGATGCCATGTGGTGGCGGCAGTCACCGGAACCGACGAGACCAATCTGGTGGTGGCATCGCTGGGCAAGTTCGAGTTCGGCGTGCCCCGGGTGATCGCCCGTATCGACGACCCCGCCAATGCCTGGATGTTCGGGAGCGACATGGGGGTCGACGTGGCGCTCAACCAAGCCGACTTGCTCGCCCACCTCGTGGCCGAGGAGATGTCCCTCGGCGAGATGACCACCCTCCTCAAACTGCGCAAAGGCCAATATGCGCTCGTCGAGGAGAAGGTGGCCCCGGAGTCATCGGTGGCGGGGAAGGCAATCGCCAATATCGAGTGGCCACCTCACTGCCAGCTCGTAGCCATCATCAGGGGAGGTGACCTGATGGCTCCGGAGCCCGGGGTGATCCTGCAAGTCGCCGACGAGGTGCTTGCTGTGGCCCACTCCGAGGCAACCCGCCTGCTGGCAGCCCTGCTCTACTCACCGCCGACCAGCCCCGGCTGACCCACAGTCGGCGCCTCTGCCCTTGCGCAATGGATCCAAAGACTGTTATGCCGTCGTCTTCTTGGCGGGGCGTCTCTGCTTGTGATGTTCGATGACAGCGTCGCTTCCCGGGAAGACCAAGACCTCGCGGCCGTCGGCCGCCCACCGGACCAGATAGGGAGGCTCCCCGTTGTCCCCATGGACTTCGAGGATCTCG
>JBFYOJ010000134.1:0-4104 GCA_041303885.1 Acidimicrobiia bacterium
GAAGCGCTCGGCGTCCTCTTGGTCGAGAAACCCGACGGGTTTGTCTTCGATGCGCACCTCGATGCCGTCGTCTTCGAGCGGGACCAGCTCTGCGACCGCCTCGAGATCCACGCCTCCGTACCGACGCCTCCCGCCGGTCAGGCCGAGCAGCTCGCTCTGATGGAATGACTCCCCGACAACCTCGACTCGCTCATCCCCGGCCAGAGCGAGAGCCCGTTCGCGGCCAACTCGCCCCCGCAACCGCTCCCGCAGAACCTGCGGTCGGGTCAGTCCCAACCGACGGGCGAGACGCCCCACACCCCCGCCGATATGACATGCGAAGCAATACCAACGGCAACCCTCCGCATCGATGTGGAGCGAGGGGTGGTGGTCCTCGTGAAACGGGCACAAGTAGTAGCCGTCGCCGGGGCCGATCTGCACCCCTGCTCGTGCCCACAGCTCGCGAAACTCCTCCTGCTCCAGCGAGGTCCGGATCGGCGCCTCGGCCGGGGTGTCATGCCTGTAGCCGTGCCCCGATGCCAGCGCGCTCACCCAGTCGGGGAGAGGGACCGGCTCGTGAATGGGCTCGCGCCAGCGATACAGCCCACCGGAGTAGTGCCGGCTCGGTGGAGCCACGATCACGCCTCGCTCGGCTTTGAGCTCGAGCCCGGCACCCAGATCCGCTGACGGGGGAGCCTCACCGGGAATGGTGAACCAGAGATGCCGTCCTCCCCCGCCGGTGTCGCTCTCCAGGGTTGGGGGCAACCGGTCCCGGGTGGTTTCCAACGCGTAAAGGGTGGTCTCGCCGTCATGACGCGGATCCACGTCGATCACGGCCAGGTCGGACACAGCCCCCGTGACGACACCCACGTTTGCCTCTGGCCAGCGGCCCCACCAGTACTCGACCTGGACTCGGTCGGCCGACTGATGCATTGCCCGGTCCCAACGCACGTGCGGGTGCTTTCCCGGCGCGGGGCAATCGCGGCGCCGGCAGGTGCACCCCCCTGGTCCGACCGAGTGGACGGGGACCACCGACCACCCGCGTTCGACGTAGGTCAGTGCGGGGCCGAGACACGTTCCAATAGCGGGGCGAGAGGATGCAGGGATGCTCATCCATCCCACCGCCTCACGGGCAGGGGAAACGCAATGTGGCAGCCAGCAGGTCCACGGAGAGCGCGGTAGGTGCCATCACGTGCTCGACCGACCCGCCCGCGTCGACCACGGATCGAATCATCGCCTCGATGAGATCAGGAACCACTCTCGTGCCTTGCCCACACTCGACGCATGCCAGCGCAGGCCGAGCAAGGGCTCCACAGTTGATGCAGATCGCACCTTCCATGCCGGCTGCATCGTGGACGAGGAGATGGGAGACGGCATGGGCGTTCACTGCTCTCAGCACCTCTCCGACGCCGACGGCGGCCAGGCCCCCTGCCGCTGCCTTGGCGTACACAGCCTCGACATCGGCGGTCTCCTCCCGGAGCTCGAAGTCCTGCTCGAGATCGTTGACCCGGGCAGCGAGCAGAGCAGGCGTGAGCGTGTTCACGTCGATGACGAAGGTCTCCGTCAGCTCCTGCACACGCTTGTCGAGGAAGGGCAGCAGCATCCGGGTGAGCTCTTCGTTCCCACCGACCAGGAACAACTCGACGCCGCTTTGCCGACGAAGCCGATCAAGATGCTCGGCGATCTCCCGAAACAGGTGATTCCGGGCTTCCTCGGCATGCTGGCGATGGCGCCGCTCCTCCAGCCCGTACCAACCGGCCAGGTCGGACTTCCTGAGCAGCTCGCCCTCGATGAGCCTGGTTCCGATCACCTCGCCCATGTGGAAGACCGTTACCTCGGCATCCCGACCATCCAACACGACCGCGGCAACCCTCCGGTACTCATCGAGCAATGCGTGGAGCGGCCGGAGATACGGCCGTGGGCCGGCAATCGCGCAGTCCCAGACACGTCGCGGCGTGACGAGTCGCTCTTCGAGGCTGAGCCCGTTGCAGACGAAGACCGCCATGCCTCGGCCCAGGGCGCCGGCGAAGTCTGGCTCCATCTCCAGGAGCCGATTGACACCTGCTCGGAGAGACATCGACGAATCGTGAGCGAGCTCACCGGACGCAGCCAGCTTCTCGATCGGGTCGAGCAGGTCTCGGAGACGGGCGCCGATCGAGCGTCTCTCGATTCTCTCCGGAGCCAGATTGAGGTAAAGGGACAGAATCGGAAGCGAGGGGCTCTCGATGAGCCCCAGCCTCTCCATCGCCTCCGCTAGCGCGACAGCCACTTTTCCACCTTCCTTGGCGGCGAGCAAGGAGCATGGGCTCCTGATACCGAACGTAGGACAATGCCGGCCGGCTCCGGAAGGGCCGTTGGTCACTTGTTCCCGGTCACGCCTCCTGTCGGGACCTTTGCCTCTGTCAGCCGGGTGGTCTGCCGCCCTACGTTCGGGGAAAGGAGCATCCGGTGCAGTCGAGAGTGGCCGCAGGCATTGGCGTGCTCATCCTGGCCCTCGCTGCATGCGGGGGGGTTTCAGCCACCCCGGAGGAGCCGACGACCCGGCCAATCACCCTGGTTCTCGTTGGTGATCTGATGCTCGGTCGCGGGGTGGCACCCATCGCCGTCGCCGACCCCTCCGGTTTGTTCGAGGACGCACGATTCGTCATCAACGGGGCCGATCTGGCGTTGGCGAATCTCGAGTCCCCTCTCACCTCGCGGCCTCATGTGAGCCACAACCCGAATGCCTTCGAAGCCGACCCGGCACTGGCCTCGCTCATCGCCTCCGCCGGCTTCGATGCGTTGGCACTCGCCAACAACCACACCGGGGACGCAGGCCCGGAGGGGGTGCTCGACACCATCGCAGCGGTGAGGAACGCCGGAATGGAGGTGACCGGGGCCGGGAGAGACGAGGCCGCCGCCATCCGCCCGACATACTTCGAGACCGGCGGTGTCCGAATTGCCGTCCTCGCCTTCGACGCCACCGGAGGCGGGCTCGCTGCCGGTCAGTCGACCGCCGGGGTGGCGGCGTGGGATCCGGATCTGGTGCGGCGGGCGGTCGAGACGGCGGCCAGGGAATCGGACCTGTCGGTGGTGTCTGTCCACGGCGGAGTGGAGTATCTCCCGGAGCCCGATCCCCGAATGCAAACGATCGCTGAGAAGCTGGCCGGCTGGGGTGCTGATGTCGTCTGGGGTCATGGCGCACACGTGCTGCAGCCGGTGAGCCTGGTGCTCGGTGGGGAAGGGTCGGAAGCAGTGGTTGCCACGAGTCTCGGCAACTTCCTGTTCGACCAGCGCGGGCCCCTGACGGGACGCGGTGGCGTACTCGAAGTGCTCGCCGATGACGAGGGTGTCATCGCCTACCGGCTCGGGTCGACCATTCATCACGACCTCCGGGTCCATTTCGAGGGCTGGGAGATTCCCGAGGGCGACTCCGCCCTGATCGATGGCGGGTGGTGGGCCCTGGTGCGCGATCCCGCGGTGAGCGCCGAACAAGGCACGGCGGTCGACGAGTTCGAGTGGGGGGTGGTGATCGAGGCGAGCACCGGGCGGATCACCGGCACGGGTCGGGATGAGATCGTCGTCTCCTTCCGTCACGTTCCCGGCCCTCATCCGGTGCGCGACGGCCTGCCTCACATCGACTGGCTCGACGCCAACGGGATGAGTCCTCATCTCGGCATCTACGACGCCGAGGACCTGACCCCGGTCTGGGTGGCCGGGATGGTCCCCGCCCCGGTGGCCGGAGTCGCGGCATGCGACGGGTCGATCGCCCTGGCCTATTCGACCCTGGACGACCCTAAGGTCATCGCCACCGGGGCCGCGGTCTGGCGTCCGGTCGGGTTGGACGCGGTCGAGCGGTTGCCCGGAACGGGAACACCGGTCTGCGCCGACGTCGACGGCGATGGGTGGACCGAACCGGTCATCCTGGACCGTCCCTGAAGAGTGGCCTTTGGCTCTACCGCACCTCGCTGTCTGAGCGGACAATCGAAGTGAATCACCTCGGAGGAGTCATGAGACGGGCAGTCATCCTTGTCCTCTCCATCGCTCTGGTACTCGCTTCCTGCACCGGAGCCGCCGAGGACACCACCACCACCGGGGAGTCAACGACCACGACCACCACGGCATCGACCACCACAACTGCTGAGG
>JBFYOJ010000135.1:0-16620 GCA_041303885.1 Acidimicrobiia bacterium
CGAGACGATGATCCCGTGCGAGTAGTGGCCGGCCGGCGGTGCCACTTGTTCGGCCACGACCAGCGTGCGTTCGAATTCGTCGGTCATGTTCACCCTCCTTATGGGCCATTTATCCGCTTCGCCGTATTCTGACCACATGTCGACCGATCTAGTGCTTCGCCTCGAGAGGGGCGTCGGTATGTGGGGGCATGGGCTCGCCTACCGGTGGATTGGCCTCTTCTTGTTCCTGGCCTTTCTGGCACTGCTGGCGGCCGGGGTCGCTCTCCTGTGGCGTCGTGGCTCCGGGACTACAGATGGGGGGACAGGGCCCCGGCCCGATGATGCTCTCGCCACGCTGCGCATGCGCTACGCCAAGGGAGAGATGACCAAGGATGAGTTCCTCCAGGCGAACGAAGTCCTCGGCGGGCCACTGCCTCCACCTCCCGTCTCGCCACCGACGGAATAGAACCAAAGACCCCCGAGCACCGTGCCTAATCCAGAGTGCGGATGCCATCCGGGATGCCAAGCTTGCGCACATGGATGAGGGTCAACGATCTCCCGGGAGCGCTCCTGTACACGTCGTCGCGGTCGCAGAGGCATTGGCCGCCGGCTTCGACCCATCAACCGTCGTGCTGGTGGAAGGCGTCAGTGACCAGGTCGCCCTCCAAGCGTTGGCCGAGCGCCGTGGGCGGGATCTCGACGCCGAAGGCGTCAAAGTGATGCCGATGGGGGGTGCGACGACCATCGCGCACTTTCTCGATCTTCTCGGTCCGAAGGGGTCCGACATCAGACTCGCCGGCCTCTGTGACGCCGGGGAGGAGGGCGACTTCCGGCGTGGCCTCGAGCGAGCCGGCCTCGGCTCGAACCTCACTCGCGCCGACATGGAGTCGATCGGCTTCTTCGTGTGCATCGCGGACCTCGAAGACGAGCTGATCCGTTCGCTCGGTGCAAGGGCGGTGGAGCAGGTCGTCGAGGCTCAGGGCGAGCTCGGGTCATTCCGCACCTTCCAGCGACAGCCTGCCCAGCGAGCACGGACCATCGAGGCACAGCTCCGGCGCTTCATGGGTACCCGCTCCGGCCGAAAGATCAACTATGCGCGCCTGCTCGTCGACGCGCTCGATCTCACCCGGGTGCCCCGACCGTTGGACGGGGTGATCGGATACGTCTGAGCCCGGCCGCCAGGGAGATCGTTCAAAGGCCGGCCGGATCGCATGACAGGATGTCCGGGGTGAGCGGTCTTCGACCGCAGAGCGAAGGGTTCATGTCCGCGAACAGGCCCCTGGAGTTGCTCCAGCCCGACGCGGTCCACGCATGCAGCATCCACAGGTCGCGGCCATCGATCCAGGTGTCGGGGCAGTCGCCGCGCAACGCCACGTTCTCGCTCCGGAGCCAACCATCGACGAAACACATCCCGTGGTGTCGGTGCCAGATGTCGTTCGGTCCGGCGAAGCCTGCCGGCTCATCTGGGGAGGCCACGTAGTAGGAGAAGCCGACCAGTTCAGGCGGCTGATCGTGTCTCGTCTCCTTGAACAACAGCATCGAGGGCTTTGCCGGATCGAACGGCATGTCGACGAAGGACCACTTGACCCAGTGCGAGCCCACGCCGAGGGCCTCGGTGGACGCCTGCGTGTAGCCGGCGGCGATTGCGTCGTCCGCAGTGGCGAGGGCCTCGGCTGCCAGAACAGCGCGAGACCACTGCTGCTCGAAGGCGGAGAGCTCAGCCCGGTTGAGAGCCCGCGCGGGCCTCGGCTCGGAGAAGCCGGTGCCGTGATGCCCGTCGTGTGAGTGATTGTCGGGTGTGGATCCCGGCATCGGGGCCCGGGCCGAGAGACCGAGCAGGGCTATTCCCTCATCCGGGGGAAGACGGTCGGAGAGGTGCCCGGCCTCGAGGATCGGCACGGCTTGTTCGACCGTGTCGTGGTGGTGTGGTGCCGCGATGCCCACCAGCACCAAGCCGAACACTGCGAGCACGGGCGAGCGTGCGGTGAGGGCTCGCTCTCCCGGGCTTCGTCTCGGCGCACCGAGAGCCACGACCACGGCCCCAGCTCCCAACACCGCGGCGGTGACATCCTGCACGCCGGGCGACTGGATGGCACCCGCCGCTCCTTGCAGGGGAAGGCCGATTGTGCGGCTGACCGCCCACGCCAGCACTGCGATGCAGTTGAAGACCGCGACAGCCCTCATCCTCCGCGGCTCGGGTCTGTCCAGGACGAAAGCGCCCAGGGCCAACTGCCCGACACCGGCCACCGCGAGGAGGATCCCGAGCACTCCCAGGTCGTGATGTGAGCCGGATGCGGCAACGTGGACGGCGCCAGCCGAGATCGACAGGATCGCCCCATCGACGCACCTTCGTTGCATCCCGTCTGAGGCCACTGAAATCACAACCCGCGCTGCTCGGCAAACTCGACCGTTGGGATGTGATGGTCGGTGGCCACGACCTGTGTCGGCGGATTGTCGGCGCGCGGTCAATGACCCGATGGCCGAAAGAGACGTCGGGACGCTGGGGGGAGAGTCCGACGTGTCGAGTGGAATCTTGTGGTGGTCAGGGACGGCGTCGATCCGTCGACCTCCGGTTTTTCAGACCGGCGCTCTACCGACTGAGCTACCTGACCTCGACCAAGCCCTAATGAAGGGGTTGGCGGCGGGAGCGACGGGATTTGAACCCGCGACCTCCGGCTTGACAGGCCGGCGAACACTCCAGGCTGTTCTACGCCCCCTTGGGCGTCACCATTCCCGAGCAATTTCGGGGGCGACCGGTGAAGTATAGAGGTGGCCCGTTCCTGCTCAACCTGCCCCTTTGGCACAGGGGACGAAGTCGCGATCCAGATCCTTCCTTGGCCTCTAGATGGCGGGACCTTTACTTGAAGTGAGCTCCGAGAAAGGAGGCTGGTGTCAGCGCGAGACCAAACGCACGCAGAAGAGCGCTGGCCGGCAGTTCACAGCGTGGCTGTTCGGGATCGTCGGTGGCATCGCGCCTTCCTGGGTGTGTTCATTCTCGTTGCGGATGAGGACCAGTACGTCGGGATCGGCGGGGACCTTTCATGGCGCGTGGGAGATATCTCATCGGCGTGGGCTACGGGCTGCTCGGAGGAGGACTGGTCTTGCTGACCGCACTGGGCATGGTCATGCTCGACAGGGGCGTGGCGGGAGCACAGGGGGGCAGCGGGCGACGGTCTGACCGAGCTGCTCTGGCATACCGGGATCTTCGTTGTGGTGAACGGGTTCATCTGGCTGCAGGCCATCGCCATTGGCGGAGGGATGGAATACGCCTACTGGGTGACCATCCCGTGGGCTATTGGACCGGCGATCCACGCCCTGGCATACATCTCCAACCGTGGCAAGGAAGAGCGCCTGCCCGAGGATATCCCCGTGGATGAGGCCACAAAGGAACTCCAACACCACTGAGTCTTGGCTGGTGAGATCGAGTCGGTTGCATGGTCCCGCGGCCGACCCGTGGTCGGAAATCCGGTGGGCCGGGACTCACTCCTCGAGGTGCCCGTCGACCATGTCCTCGAATGTCACGTAGGCGCTGTCGGCGAGGAAGACGACGCTGCCCCCTCCGGCCGACCCGGGTGAGCCGGCGGCCACCACGTTGCTCGTCTTCTCGAGGTCGACCCTTGTCACTGCTGCGGCCAGAGTCAGCAATTCCTCGGCCGTCATGTCGGTGGAGTACATGTCCCACGAGCTCTCCATGAGCGCCGGAATGGCGCTGACTCCCATCTCCTTGACCATGGCCGCTCCCGCAATGAGGGCCAGGCCACCATTGGCTTGTCGTCCGAAGTCCCCGTCTGGCAGGTCCTTTCTCACCCGGGTGAAGGCAAGGGCGTCGGATGCCTTCAAGACCTGGAGACCGGCATCGATCGAAGCCTTGGCCGAGCGATCGTTGAGCGCTCGCGGGACGTCGATCTCGAGCCCACCGAGGACCTCGATCATGTCCTGGAAACCGGCGAACCCGGTGAGCAGGTAGCCGTCGAACTCGGCGCCGGTCAGCTCGGTGAAGGTCTCCATCATCAGCTCGGGCCCCCCGAAAGCGAGAGCAGAGTTGACCTTGCTGTGCCCACCGCTCGGGATGGTGACCCAGGAGTCGCGGGGAAGGCCGACCAACACCGCCGAGCCCTCGCCGTCGAGCGTCACGAAATGGATCGAGTCCGACCGCGCCGTGTCCCGGTTCTCATTGGGGCGGGCGTCGGAGCCGACCACGGCCACCGTCCTGGGAAACTCCCCGAGTTCGGCGCCCACCTGGTGTGAAGGCCACCAACCTCCCACCACCTTCCAACCGGGGTCGGCCACGGCGAGTGTCACGTCTCCGCCGGCTTCAACGACCGCCACTCTTGTCCCGTTGCCGATCTCACCCACGTAGGCGGTCGCCTGCCCGGGGGTCGTCGGGTTCTGAGCCTTGCGGAAACCGTCGACAACCGACGCCGGGGCAGCAATCGCGCCCTCGCCGTCCGGCAGTGCGTAGAGCGCCCGGACCAGAGCGGTCAGCTGGGGATCCACTCCTTCGCCGCCCACTTCGAGCAACGTGGTCGTCGTGGTGGCGAGCGTGGTGCTTGTCGTGGTGGTGGATGGAGCCACGGTGGTGGTGGTGGGCTCGGATGCCGCGGTGCAGGCCACTGCCAGCATCCCCAGGGCGACGATGAGGGCGATTCGTCTCAGTTTCAACCTCCAAACAAAGCCGCCTCACGGCGGCTGGGCCAACGTAGCTCGGCCCCAGAGCTATCGGACACGCGCCCGGATCCGGCGCGCGGGGGCCAGGATGTGGCACCCTCGTGCCCGATGCGTCGATTGACCCATTCGGTCCGGGTCGGTGTGTCCTTCGATCTCACCTCCGGCATCATCACCACGCTCGGGCTCCTGGTGGGGTCTCTTCGGGTACCAGTTCGCGCATGGCGGTAATCGCCGGGATCGTGACGATTGCCGTTGCGGATTCACTCTCCGATGCCCTCGGGATCCACATCCCCGAGGAGTCGGAGGGCGTCTACACAACGGGCCAGATCTGGACAGCCACCCTGACGACATTCGCAGCGAAGTGCTGCTGATGGCGCCCACGTTCGTCATTACCGTGATCCTTTTTCCCCTGGAGACCGCGGTGGTCGCGGCGATCGTGTGGGGCGCGACGGGCCTTGCACTTCTCAGCATCGGCCTGGGACGACTTCAAGGGGTCGATCCCAAGCCGATCGTGTTCGAGCATCTTTTGGTGGGCGCCGTCGTGATCGTGGCCGCCCACTTGGTTGGATTGGGTATCTCGTCGATCCTCGCGTAGCCATGGTTCTCCCGTCCCTCTACGATCGGGCCTCGTGGACGGCACGCCTCGAACGCAGTACGCGACCAACGATGGGATCCACATCGCCTATCAAGTGGTCGGCGGCGGAGCCCTGGATCTGCTCCTGATCGATACCTGGGTGCATCACGTCGAGGCCGTCTGGGACTTCCCCGACTTTGCCCGCCTGCTGCGGCGACTGGGGTCATTCGGGAGGCTGATTCACTTCGACCGCCGGGGCACCGGGCTCTCCGATCCCGTTCCACTGGATCAGCTCCCTGATCTGGAGACGCAGGTGGGCGACGCAGTGGCGGTGCTCGAGGCGGTCGGGTCCCAGGGCGCCGCCGTAGTCGGCTTGAATGACGGCACGATCGTGGCAGCGATGCTGGCGGCGCAACACCCCGAGGTGTGCCGGTCCCTCGTCCTATGGACCTTCACCGGCCGGCACGTCCTGGCCGCCGGGCAGCCGATGGATTCGATCGACGACGTCATCGAGATGATCGCCGAGGGCGCGGGTTCGGACGACAGTGGCGTGGGGATGCTGGCCCCAAGCCGGGTAGGTGACGATGTCTTCGACCACCAACTGGCCCGATTGCAGCGCTACTCCGTGGCGCCTGGCGCAATGGCTCACTACTACCGACAGACGATGGAGGCGGACGTCAGCGACCTACTCACTTCGATTCCGGCGCCGACTCTGGTTCTGAATCGGGCCCACAACCAGATCGTGCCCGCTGAACAGTCACGTCTGGCAGCCTCCATCATGCCTGACGCGAGGTACGTCGAACTACCCGGGACCGATCACCTCGCATTCTCGGAAGGCATCGATCTCCTGTGCGATGAGATCGAGGAGTTCCTGACCGGCTCACGCACGGGCAGGGATCCCGACCGGCTACTGACCACGTTGTTGTTCACCGACATCGTGGACTCGACCATGCTGGCGGCAGAGAAGGGGGATCACCGTTGGCGCGACATGCTCGACCGGCACAACGAACTGACCCGCACGGAGCTGGCTCGTTTCGGTGGCCGGGAGATCGCGACAACGGGTGATGGCTTCGTCGCGACTTTCGATCGCCCCACGTCGGCGGTGCGATGCGGGCTGGCTCTGGTTAGCTCGATGCCACGGGTGGGGGTTCAGATCCGCGCTGGTGTCCACACCGGCGAGGTGGAGGTGCGCGGAAACGACCTCGGTGGGCTCACCGTCCACATCGCGGCAAGGATTGCCGCTCTCGCCGGCGAGGGCGAGGTCCTCGTCTCGGGAACGGTCAGGGACCTGCTGGTCGGCTCCGAGGTCGACTTCGAGGACCGGTCAGAGCATGAGCTCAAAGGGGTGCCTGGCACCTGGCGGCTCTACGCGGTTGTCCCCGGCTCGCAGGCAGATCAGCGGTAGCGCCTGGCGCCTCCGGCTCCACCACCGAAGAGGATGCCCGCCCCCAACACGAACCCGAAGTCGTACCAATTGCCGTTGTTGTGCACCTCGTAGAGGTTCACATCGTCGGTGAACAGGGAGATGATGAATGTGATCGGGGCGATGATCCCGTGCCAGAGACCCATCCAGAACCCGGCCACGTCTCCATCGGATGTCGGTGTGTCCAGCGCCGGGTTGGCTCCGGCGGCGCACGCCGTGAGGACGAGCACCAGGATGATCAGGAGCAACACGATTCGAATTCGTTTCACGGACGCCTCCATTCCGGATACGAACCTACTCCTCAGACGTCATTGAGGGCGATCAGAGTCTGTTCGAGAGCGTCCTTGGCATCGGCGAAGAACATGAGGGTGTTCTCGTTGTAGAACAACGGGTTGTCGATCCCGGCGAACCCAGGGGCGAGACTCCTCTTCACCACTATCACGGTCCGGGCCCGGTCCACGTTGAAGATCGGCATCCCGTAGATCGGCGAGCCGGGGTCATCTCGGGCCGAGGGGTTGACCACGTCATTGGCCCCGAGGATGAGAACCGTGTCGGTCTGCGGCAGCTGGGGATCGGCCTGCTCCAGATCGAGCAGTTGCTCGTATGGCACGTCCGCCTCGGCGAGGAGCACGTTCATGTGCCCCGGCATCCGGCCGGCGACGGGGTGGATCGCATAGTGCACCCTCGTTCCCCTCGCCTCCAGGGCGGCGGCCAGCCGGCGGGTGGCGTGCTGGGCCTGGGCGACGGCAAGCCCGTACCCGGGGACGATCATCACCGAGTCGGCATAGCCGAGGGCGATGGCGACGTCGTCCGCCGTCGCCCGGTTCACCGGCCGATCGCTCACGGCGGCCACGGTCGCCCCCTCGCCGGTCCCGAATCCGGCGAACAGCACATTCGCCAGGGATCGGTTCATCGCCTCACACATCTGCATGGTGAGGATCAGCCCGGCCGCCCCGACCAAGGCACCTCCGATGATCAGGGCATTGTTGGCTATGACGAATCCGGCCGTTGCTGCGGCTAGCCCGGAGAAGGAGTTGAGCAGCGAGATCACCACCGGCATGTCGGCGCCGCCAATCGGGAGGACGGCGAGAACCCCCATGACCAGGGCGATCCCCCCCAGTATCCAGAAGCCGATCGGGTCTCCCGCGGTCAGGGTCCAGATGGCGACCCCGATCCCTCCCACCATCAAGGCCCCATTCACCACCTGCTGGCCCCGGAACAGCACCGGCCGGCCGGGGACGACCTCCTCCAACTTGGCGTAGGCCATGAAGCTGCCGGTGAAGGTGATCCCCCCGATCAGGATGGTGAGCACCACCGATAAGCCTGTTTCGATGGGGATGCCCGCGGTCCCGGCCTGAACCACTTCCCAAGCCGCCACCAACGCCGAGGCCAAACCTCCGAACCCGTTGAAGGCAGCCACCATCTGGGGCATCGCGGTCATCTTGACCCTGAGCGCCGCCCACGCCCCGAGCACCGTCCCCACCACCAGACCGGCGACGATGGTTCCCCAGGTGACGATGCTTTCGGAAACCAAGGTGATGATCATCACTCCGAACATGCCCACCGCGGCGATCAGGTTTCCCGAGCGCGCGGTGCGGGGACCGCTCATTCGCCTCAGCCCGATGATGAAGGTGACCGAGCAGGAGAGATAGAGGAGCTCGATCACGGGGTCCTCTCCTCGTCCCCCTCATCCTGTCTGGCGCGGCGTGGGCGGAACATGGCGAGCATCCGGTCGGTGACCAGGAAACCGCCTACGACGTTGATGGTCGCGCTCACCACGGCGAGAAACCCGAGCACCTGCGCCAAGGTGCCCACACCGAGGCCGGCGGCGACCAGGGCGCCGACGATGGTGATCCCCGAGATGGCGTTGGCTCCGGACATCAACGGGGTGTGCAGTGTCGGCGGGACCTTGGAGATGACTTCGAAGCCGACGAACGAGGCAAGCACGAACACCACGATCCCGACGACCAGCTCGTTCAACTCTCGTCCTCCATTCCGAGGGAACGGCGCACCACCGGATGGATGACCTTTCCTTCATGGGTGATGCATGCCTCGGCGATGATCTCGTCCTCGAAGTCCAGAGAGAGGTCGCCGGTCTCGTCGGTCATCCGGCCCAGCAAGGCAGCCAGATTGCGGGCATACATCTGGCTGGCGTCGGTCGCCACGCTCCCAGCCAGGTCGAGCGGGCCGATGATGGTGACACCGTTGTGCACCACCGTCTCGCCGGGCCGGGTCAGCTCGCAGTTCCCACCGGTGGGGGCTGCCACATCCACGATGACCGAGCCCTGGCGCATTTGATCCACCATCTCCCTGGAGACGAGCAGCGGGGCGGACACGCCGGGTATTTGGGCCGTGGTTATGACCACTTCGGCCTTGGCCACGTGTGGTGCGAGGGCGGCCATCTGCCTGCGCTGGGTTTCGTCGGCGACCTCTTTGGCATAGCCGGTGGCCGCGGCGGCGGACTCGTCGACCGGCGCTGCAACGAAACGAGCCCCCAGGCTCTCGATCTGCTCTTGCACCTCGGGTCGGATGTCGTAGGCGGAGACCACCGCACCGAGTCGCCTGGCGGTGGCAATGGCCTGCAGGCCGGCGACTCCCGCCCCGAGCACCAGGACCCGAGCAGGCGGGATGGTCCCGGCCGCGGTGGTCAGCATCGGGAAGAATCGTGGGGTGGCGGCGGCTGCGACGAGCACGGCCTGATAGCCGGCAGCCGTTGCCTGGGAAGAGAGGGCGTCCATGCTCTGGGCGACGGTGGTACGCGGGATCGCCTCCATGGCGAACGAGGTGATGCGGCGATCGACCAGGACCTTGATCAGGTCATGTGCGCCGAAGGGGTCGAGGAGCCCGATCAGCACTGCCCCTTCCGGGACATTTGCCGCCTGCTCCGGCCTCGGGGGGCCCACGAGCAATACCACCTCGGTGCCCGGGTAGGGGTCGTCGACGATGTCGACGCCCTCCGAGCGGTATTCGTCGTCAGGGAAGCCGGCGGCGGATCCAGCCCCGCTCTGGATGGAGACGCGGTGCCGACGCTCTACCAAACGCAATGCCACCTGGGGTGTCATTGCCACCCTGGCCTCGCCAGGTGACTCGGTTGGGACCGCCATCCGCATATGGGGCGGAGGCTAATCGCGGCCTGTCGACCGCCCGGCGCGGTTCAAGTCGGGCGGCGAGACAGGGACGTCTTCCAGTTGTCGCACCTGGAAGACGTCCCTGTGACCTGGATGTCAGTAGTCGTAACCATCACCGGCCGCCTCCGGTCCGCCGATCATCGCCCCATCGGCGCCGACGACGAACCACACACCGCCAACTCCCTGCCCACTGATGTCGCCCGGGCCGGCGTCGGGCGTGTACCGGTACAGGGGCTGACCGTTGACGGTCAGCTGGTCGGCGCCATCGGTGCGCGGTGTCGTGCCGAACAGGGAGGCGTCGAGGTCTCCTCCGATCGCTGTGTCACCCGGAACCGGGGGCCATGTTTGGGCACACGAGTCGTAACAGGTGCTCTCGCCATCGGTGTCTGCGGTGAAGACGTACAGGGTGAACCCCTCGGGGTCGACGAGGATGGTGCCCAGGTCGGTATCCGCCGTCTGGACACCATCCGTCATCGTCTCGCCGGCGGTCGTGGTCGCCCCGTCTCCACCGGCGGTGGTTGACGCGCCCCCATCGTCGCCCACCGTTGTGGCCGCGCCACCCCCATCGTCGGTTGCGCATGCAGCAATGAGCAAGAGCGAAGCGGTGAGCAAGGCCATGGTGCGTCTCATCATCGTGAATCTCCTCGTCTGGTCTCCTCACTACGCACCATGTGCGCGCATGGTTCCCGACCTGGCACAATCGGGGAATGGACCCCGAGGTTCTGGAACGGTTTCGGATCGGTGACGAGGCGGCGGTCAAGGCCGTCTATGACCGGTACGGAGGCCCGGTGTTCGCTCTGTCGATGAGCATCCTAGGAGACCACGGTCTGGCCGCGGATGCGACCCAGCAGACCTTCATCAAGGCGTGGCGTGCGGCGTCGACCTACGACCCGGAGCGCAGCTTCGCCCCCTGGGTCTACGCCATCGCGAGGAGAACCGCGATCGACATCTATCGCAAGCATTCTCGATCTGTGTCGAGTGACGACGTCGATATCGCCGTGTTCCCGCCCGGCCTGGAGACGGCCTGGGAGGTGTTCGAAGTTCGGTCCGCAGTCGATCGCCTTCCCGACCAGGAGCGACAGGTAGTCAAGCTGAGCCACTTCGACGGGCTAACCCATGTCGAGATCGCCGCCCAGCTGGATATCCCGGTGGGGACGGTCAAATCCCGATCTCATCGGGCCCACCAGCGCCTGAGCGAGTTCCTGAGACATGTCGAGGAGGCGTGAGGTGAGAACCACGCGACGCGACGGGACGTACAGAGGTGTGGATGACCCCTGACGAAACGCGCGCGCGCTATCTGGAGACAGGGTCGGGTGACCTGGCCCACGAGAGCGAGCGTCTCGATCTGATCCGTGAGGTTCTCTCCACAGGTGCCACTTGGACGGAGCCGCCACCACAGATCGTCGACGGAGTGCTCGCCGCCGTCGGCACCGGGTCGGCCAAGAGCGAGCAACCCTCGCCTGCGGCGAGGAGCCGTTGGCCGATGGTGACAGCTGTGGTCGGCTCGGCGGTGGCGGTCGTGGCTCTGATCGTCTCGACGGTGAGCGTGCTCGAAGACGACCCGGCTGACACCGTCCTGGCCATGACCGGGACCGAGCTCGAGGACGAGGCATCCGGTACGGCCGCGGTTCGACCCACCGGGTCGGGATGGTGGATACGCCTCGATCTGACCGGGCTCTCGCCTGCCCCGGAGGGCACCTACTACGAGGGCTGGGTCTGGAGCGACGACGGCGAAGGGGTCAGCATCGGCACCTTCCATCTTCGCGGGGGTGAGGGGCCGGTCATCCTCTGGTCCGGGGTGGAGATGGAGGACTATCCCTCGATCTGGGTCACCCTCGAGGACGAAGACGGAGCTGCGGAGGCCTCGGATCAGGTGGTGATGACGGGTCGGATGCCGGACGAGGAAGCGGCCTGAGCCCAAGGGTCAGCCCGCGGCCACGATTCCCGCGCTGACCGCGATGATCAAGGAGATCGGTGCCCAGAGACGCTCCACCCTGGACGGCGAGATGAGGTTCATCACCGCTCCGAGCGCGAAGTAGGCGGCGAGCGCCCAGGTGATTGGCGGCAGCCACGAGACCGGGACCGGTGAGGTCGCGACCAGTCCGGCGGTGGCGAGGATGACCCAGGCGGCCAGGAACAGGAACAACACGGAGAAGCCACTTGCGATACGGAGTCTCTTGGGGAGTGTCCCCTCGTTCCGGCCACCCCACGCCGCTTTCCCCCACGGCGCCCCGGCAGCCAGCCCGACCTGGAACAGAGCCACGAGCCCGATCAGGGCCACGGCGACGAATGCGGCGGCTTCGAGGCTCACTGTCCCCGAAAGAACCGGCTGGCGAGGTTGAACAACACGGTCAGCACGACGCTGACCACCAGCATCGACGTGATCGGGATGAACACCTGCGCGTCGCCCGATTGGTATCTGATGTCACCGGGAAGGTGCCCGAACCACGAGAAGAGCGAGGGGAAGTAGCGCAAGGCCACACCGACCACGAGCAAGCCGGCGCCTATTACGATCAGGACCGTCGAGAGACGCACCGTCAACCCGGGTGGCGGAGGACGACCTTGCCGGTCTGCTCGCCCTTGTCGAGATACTCGAGGGCGGCGTGGAGGTCGGCGAAGTCGAACACCCTGCTCACCGGGGCCTTGGCGCCATGGCTGATCCAGGCGGCGGCCCGGGCGAACTCGGCGTGGTTGGCCATCGACGACCCGATCAGCTCCAGCTGGCGGAAGAAGAGGTAAGGGACGGTCAGTTCCAGCTTGGGCCCGCTGGTGGAGCCACAGATCATGACCTTTCCGCCCTTCTTGGCGGCTCGCATCGACTGCCGCATCGTGGCGGGGCCAACGTTGTCGATCACGACGTCGGCGCCTCCGAGGACGGCCATCTCGGACCCGAATTCCCCGCTCGAGTCGAAGCCACCGGAAGCGCCCTCTCCACTCGCCCACTCGATCTTGTCCGGCGACCTCGAAGTGACGTAGACATGTGCCCGGAATGCCAGTCCCAGATGCATCGCGGCTGCGGAAACCCCGCCCCCGACGCCAACCACGAGAAGCGTCATCTCCGGCCGCAGTTGGGCTCGCTCCAACATGCGGAGCGCTGTGGCAGTGGCCAGTCCGAAGGAGCCTGCCACCTCCCAGGGCATCGCCTGCGGTTTGCGCACTGCGTTGATGGCGGGGATCACGATCTTCTCGGTGAAGGTCCCGGGGCGGTGCTCACCGAGGATCTGGAACGAGTCGCAATAGACGATGTCATCGTTTCGGCAGTAGGCGCAGTGACCGCACGAGAACGAGGGGTCGATGATTATCTCGTCACCGATGTCGAAACCGGAGACCCCTTCCCCGATCGAATCCACCACCCCGGCGCCGTCGGCGCCCGTGGTGTGGGGCAAATGCTTGGGGGCGGGTAGGCCCTGAGAGACCCATAGGTCGAGATGGTTGAGGGCCGAATGACTGATCTTGATCCGGACCTCACCCGGTCCCGGACCGGGCTCGTCGACCTCGCTGAGGAAGTAGGACTCGATCCCCTTGGTGTCGGTGAGTTGCCAGGCCTTCATGGCGGCGAGGGTAGCCTCGACCCGGTCTGAGACGAGGAGGTGTATGGCCGTTCAGCTTCCAACCGATCGTGAAGTGCACACGACGTCGGTGCGGGTGCGCTTCTACGAGTTGGACCCATATGACCATGTCAATCACACCAACTACTTCTCCTATTTCGAGACCGCCCGAATCGACTTTCTGACAGAAATGGGTTGGGGTCTCGACGTCCTCAAGGCCCAGGGCTGGCAGATGGTCGTGGTCGAGTTGCACGCCAGGTTCTCGGCCGCCGCCCGATTCGGGGAGGAGCTGATCATCCGGACCTGGATCGAGGACGTGGGTCGGGTGAAATCGACCTGGCAGCAAGTGATGCACCGTGGTGACGAGGAGGTGGCCCGTTTGACCGTCTCGGCGGCGTTCACCGACCTCGAGGGTAGGCCGCGCCGCATCCCCGACGAGTTCGCCAGACACCTCGAGACCCTGCGAGCCTGAGGCCGCCATCCATCTCGCGTCGTGCCGCCGGGCTCAGTCCTCGCCGACGGCAGTTGAAGCCATCGCGCCGACGCTGGGCTGACGCTTCGACCAGGTGATCGCGGTGAGGAGGATGATCAGGGACACCCCTGCGATCACATACCGGGCCGACGAATCCTGCAAGGCGATGACGGCCGGCAACACCAGCAGCGAGATCAGGTTCATCACCTTGATCAGGGGGTTGAGGGCCGGACCGGCGGTGTCCTTGAAGGGGTCTCCGATGGTGTCGCCGATCACCGCTGCCTTGTGGGACTCGGATCCCTTGCCCCCGTAATGCCCGTCCTCGATGAACTTCTTCGCGTTGTCCCAAGCCCCACCGGAGTTTGATAGGAAGTTGGCCATCAGCTGGCCGGTGAGGATGGAGGCGGCGAGGAAGGCGCCGAGGGCGAAGTAGTTGATCCCGAAGCCGATGATCAATGGGGTCAGGACCGCCAGAAGCGCCGGTGTGAGCAGCTCACGAAGGGATGCGGCGGTGCAGATGTCGATCACCGGCCCGTAGTCGGGGCGGCGCTCGCCTCGCATGATGGCGCCGTCGGCGAACTGGCGGCGAACCTCCTGGACCACGACTGCTGCCGAGCGCCCCACTGCCCTGATGGCCAGGCCGGAGAACATGAATGCCACCGACCCCCCGATCAATAGGCCGATGAAGGTGGTTGGGTCGGCCACATTGATCGACGTCTCCGGAAGACCGAAGAGGTCTGAGCCCTCGGCTCCAAGGCCGAGCTCACCCGCGATGGTCTCGATGAAGGAGGCGAACAGGGCGACCGCGGCGATCACGGCCGAGCCGATGGCGAAGCCCTTGGTCACCGCTTTGGTGGTGTTGCCGACAGCATCGAGGCTGATCATGACGGTGCGCGCCTCGCCATGGAACTCACCGGACATCTCGGCGATGCCAGCGGCGTTGTCTGCAACAGGTCCAAAGGT
The DNA here is from genome assembly GCA_041303885.1 of Acidimicrobiia bacterium. Taxonomy (GTDB): domain Bacteria; phylum Actinomycetota; class Acidimicrobiia; order Spongiisociales; family ZC4RG35; genus JARDZU01. Next base: position 14,756 of record JBFYOJ010000135.1, read on the forward strand.
GTCCTCGGAGACCACCACGCCGGTGGTGGCGAGCATCCCCATTCCGGTCAGGGCCACGAGGTAGAGCGAGAACTGGATGTTCCCACCCCCGAGGGCGATGGCGACACCTAGTGCTCCGGCGATGGCCACGATGGCCCACACCGACGACTCCAGACCCGAGGAGATGCCGGAGAGAACCGTGGTCGCCGGCCCGGTCTGGGTGGCCTCGGCGATCTCCTGGACCGGCTTCTCTTCCGTGGAGGTGAAATACTCGGTCAGACGGCTGACCACCTGGGCCAGGATGAGGCCCGCCACCACGGCACCGAACACCTTCCAGCCCTCGTTTCCGTTCTCATTGCCGATGTAGAGCAGGGCAACGGCGAGTGTCCCGAAGACTGTGAGCAGGCCTGCCGTGAGGAACCCGCGGTTGATCGGGGCAAGGGCCGACTTGTCCTTGGGAGTGGCCCTCACCTGGAAGACGCCGACAATCGAGGCAAGCACCCCAATGGCTCGGATGACCACCGGGAAAACGAGGCCGAGAGCCGGGTTGGCGCCGATCGAGTTGAAGGCGGCGACACCGAGGATGATCGACGCCACCAGCGTGACCTCGTAGCTCTCGAACAGGTCCGAGGCCATCCCGGCGCAGTCGCCCACGTTGTCGCCGACATTGTCGGCGATGGTGGCCGGGTTGCGCGGGTCGTCTTCGGGGATTCCCTGCTCCACCTTGCCCACCAGGTCGGCGCCGACGTCGGCGGCCTTGGTGAAGATCCCGCCTCCGACACGGAGGAAGAGAGCGAGCAGCGAACCACCGAACCCGAATCCGATCAGGATCGCCGAGGAGGTGTTCTGGAAGATCATGATGATGGTGGTGGCGCCGAGCAGACCGAGGCCCACCGTGAACATCCCGGCCACCCCGCCGGTACGGAAAGCCACCTTGAGCGCGGCGGGCAGGGACCCGGATCGGGCCGCCGCCGCAGTGCGGACGTTCCCCCTGACTGCCAGCGACATCCCGATGAACCCGGTCAATCCGGAGAGGAAGCACCCGGCGACGAAGGCGATGGTGCGCCACGTCCCGGACTGGATGAAGCTGAGCGCCTCGGTCCCGTCGGGGGCGAGCACCGCGGTCGAGGTCAGAAAGACGATCGCCGCCAGCGGGATGAGGATGACCGCGATGGTCCTGAACTGGCGTCGCAGGTAGGCCATCGCCCCTTCCTGGATCGAGGCAGCGATGTCCTGCATCGCCTGGGTTCCCTGGTCCGCCCGGAGGACACCACGCGACAGGATCACGCCGACCAGCAGGGCGAGGACGGCCGTGGCTGCCGCCATCCACAGCCAGAGCCACTCGGCGCTTCCCAGGGTGAACTCCTGGTAGCCGCCTTCGGCAGCCAAGATCATCATGTTCAAGGGGGGTTGCCTCCGTCGGGAACGGGCCGAGACTGTAGTGGCGGCCTTCGACTGTCGACAATCAGGGCGACAGCCAGGCTCTACCGTGATGGCCCCTCATCCAAGGAGGATCGTCGGTGCTCGATGGATTGGTCGATTGGGTGACGTCGGTGGTCGAGACCCTCGGCTACGGGGGCGTGGCGTTCCTTGTCGCCCTGGAGAACCTGTTCCCTCCTATTCCCTCCGAGGTGGTCCTGCCCCTGGCCGGCTTCGTGGCGGCCGACGGCAGTGCATCGCTTATCGGAATGATCGTTGCCGCCACGATCGGATCCATGGTGGGGGCGTTCATCCTCTACGGTATCTCCGCTGCCGTGGGCCCGATCCGGCTCCACGCCCTGGTGGTGCGTTATGGCCGGTGGTTCGGCCTCGATGAGTCGGATCTCGACAAGTCGGAGGGTTGGTTCGACCAGCGCGCAAACATGGCGGTTCTCATCTGTCGATGC
>JBFYOJ010000136.1:0-3465 GCA_041303885.1 Acidimicrobiia bacterium
CGCCTGTCTCCTCGACCCCGGTGACCTCACTGGTCACCGTGGTGACGATCGGCTCCACGTCCATCATCCCGGGAGTCTCGATCTCCTCGGTCCAGGTGTCACCGACGGTGACCTCCTGATCGGAGAGGGGGATACCGATGAATCGGCCAAGGTCGAGCCCGGGGACCGATCCGTCTCCGCCCAGTCCTCCGAGGCCGAACAGATCCGAACCGAGCTGGTCCTGCCCGGTGGCCGAGTCCTCGACCAACTTGCCCTGCTCGTCGACGACCACGGTGACGTCCACCGGGTCGATCTCGGCGAAATCGGGAGTCTCACTCGAGTCGACCGGCTCGCCATCGACGGTGCCGGTCACACTGACGTCGGTGAAGTCACCAGTGATGTGGACCTCGTAGGTCCCTGCAGTCGGCCCATCGGAAACCACCTGAGTGAAGGTGCCGGTGCCACTCAGGTCGATCGAGGCCGAGCCCGGCATCTCCTCCTCGGCCATCGTCGACTCATCGCCCTCGGCACTCATCTCGATGTGCTGGTCGATGGTCACCTCGTACTGGAATTCGTCCCCCGCGGCCAGGGAGTAGGAGAGGAGCACTGCCTCAACGGCCGGGGCGGTCGTGGTGGTCTCGACGTCGGGCGCGCCGGTCGTGGTTGTGTCTTGGACTGCCCCGCCGCAGGACGCGACCACGAGGGCCAGCGCTGCGATGAGGGTGAGGGAACGCTTGGTCATGATCCCAGGTTATCGGCATCCCGGGCTTTTCCTTTTAGCCCATTGTCCGGTGCCCGTTTACCGTCCCCGCCGATGAATCCGTGGACCCCGCTGGTGGTGGCGACCCTCGGGTGGGGATCCGCAGCGGTCCTCACCCGGGCCATCCTGACCAGTGGGATATCCACGTTCACCCTGCTCCCGGTCCGGCTGGGCATCGCAACGGCGATCCTCCTCGGCGTGTCCATCTTCTGGAAGAGATTTCGCGGTCTCGATCGTCGTGAGTGGGCAAGGGGCACGGTGCTAGGGGTCCTGGCACTGGCCGTCCCGAACGCCCTGTTCACCATGGGCCTCGAGGAGCTACCGGTGAGCCTGGGCGGCCTCCTGGTCGCCCTGATTCCGGTGGCCACGGTCGGCGCGGCCCACTTCCTGGTCGAGGGAGAGCGTTTCAACCCGCGTTCGATCCCCGGTCTGATCGTTTCCCTGATAGGCACCGCGTTTCTCGTCGGGGTCGGCGGGAACATGGAGGGGGTGGGCAATCTCTGGCGTGGCGTCGGCCTGTCGCTGATCGCCGTCTGCCTCGCCGGTGTGGGCGGAGCCCTGACCCGCCGCTTCGCCCTCGAAGTTGGGGGCGATGGCCTCGTCATCCCTCAGTTCACCACTGCCACGGCCGTCTACATCCTGGTGATGCCGCTTCTCAGCACGACGCCGATCACGTCCATCGAGCCATCAGCTTGGGTGCTGTTGATCGCACTCGGATCATTCGCAACGGCAGTCCCGTTCACTGCGTTCATAATCGCCGCCCAGGTCAACTCGGCGGCGAGGCTCGGGATAGCCGGGTACGTGGTGCCGGTGATCGCGGTGCTTCTCGCGGTCATCTTCCTGGGCGAGAGCCTGACGGCATCCGTCGTGATCGGAGCCATCCTCATCATCGGCGGGGTCGTGCTGATAGAACGCTCCAGCCGCCATGTGCCTGTGGCGGGGATCAATACGGCCAGGTGATCACGAACCGCCGTTTACCCTCCGAGTGATGAGTCGTCGGATCCTCGTCGCCGTCGCCTGGCCGTATGCGTCGGGCTCGCTGCATCTCGGCCATCTGGGGGGCGCATACCTGCCCTCCGACATATTCGCCCGCTATCACCGCATCGTCGGGAATGACGTCCTCATGGTCTCGGGGTCGGACGCCCACGGCACGCCGATCACGGTCAAGGCCGACGAAGAAGGAATCAGCCCACGGGAAGTGGTGGAGAGGTATCACCCGGAGATCCTCGGCTATTGGGACTCGCTCGGGATCTCGTTCGACCTGTTCACCACCACCATGACCGACAACCATGCCGCGGTCACCCAGGACGTCTTTCTCCGCCTTCTCGAGAAGGATTACCTGGTCAAAGGGACGACAGCCCAGTACTTCGACCCGGTTGCGGAGCGGTTCCTCCCGGACCGGTACGTGGAGGGGACCTGCCCGCATTGTGACTACCCCGACGCCCGGGGCGATCAGTGTGAGAACTGCGGGCGCACCCTCGACCCGACTGATCTCTTGGACCCGAGGTCGCGGCTGACCGGCGCCACGCCGCTCTTGAAGGAGACCGACCACTACTTCTTCAGACTGCCCGTGTTCGCCGAGCCTCTGCGGGAGTGGCTGGAGACGAAGACCACCTGGCGCCGTCACGTGCGGAACTGGGCATTGGGGATGATCGACGAAGGGATGCCCGAGCGGGCCATGACCCGTGACATCGAGTGGGGAGTGGAAGTACCCGTCGACGACCTGGGGCCGGGGAAGCGGATCTATGTGTGGTTCGACGCGGTGATCGGATACCTGAGCGCAGCCAAGGAGTGGGCGGCATCGACCGGCGATCCGGACGCATGGAAGAGATGGTGGGAGGATCCCGAAGCAGAGTCGTACTATTTCGTCGGCAAGGACAACATCCCTTTTCACACCGTCATATGGCCGGCGATGCTCATGGGCTACGGCGGGCTCAACCTCCCCACCGACGTGCCCGCCAACCAGTACATCACCTTCAAGGGAAGGAAGGCCTCCAAGTCCCTGGGTGTAGGGCGGTCGATCGGGTGGTACGCCGACAGGTTGGAACCCGACGCCCTTCGCTATGCCATCGCCGCCGTCTTGCCCGAACACAACGACACCGACCTGAGTGACGACGAGATCATCCGCCGAATCAACGAAGAGTTGGTGGCGACCTGGGGCAACCTGGTCAACCGCGTCCTCTCGATGAGTGAGAAGAACTTCGACGGCAAGGTCCCCCGACCAGGACCGCCCACTCCGGCCGACGAGGCCCTCATCGAGGGAACCGACCGGGCCCTCGAGACCACTGCTGCCGCCATCGAGGCGGTGGAACTGCGCGCCGCGCTCAAGACGGCCATGGACGCGGCGGCCGAGGTCAACGCCTATTTGAACTCCGAAGAGCCATGGCGGGTGGTGAAGGACGACCCCGAGCGAGGCGGCACCATCCTCTGGACAGCGTTGCAGGCCATCTCCGGGATCCGGGTGGCACTAGCCCCATTCCTGCCCTGGACAACAGGCCGCGTCGGGGAGATGCTCGGTCTCCCACCCGAGGTGAGCGCCTGGGAGCGGCCACCAGTGGAGGGAGGCTCGGATCTCGGGTCGGTGGCGCCGTTGTACACCAAGCTGGAGCCGGACGTTCTCGACGACTGAGGGAAGAATTCCTTGCTCGCTCCAGGACAACAGCCGATAAGCTCATGTCATGAGTCGAGTCGCCCGTCTTGCCGGAGGATTCACCCTCCTCGGGGCC